>NZ_JAHWBL010000035.1:0-35350 GCF_029493445.1 Nocardioides sp. ChNu-99
CGGCGGCGGCCTGGCGGCGTACCCGCTCGCGGCGCTCGGCGGCCCGGGCGCGGGCCTCGCGCTCCTGCCGGGCCTGGCGCAGCAGGCTGTCGGCGCGGCCGGTCAGGGAGCGGGTGCGCTCCTCGGAGGTGCGCAGCGCGAGACGGGCGTCCATCTCGGCCTGGCGGGCGTCGCGGGCCGCGGCGGCCAGCTCCTCCCGGTCGGCGGTGTCGGGCTCCTCCTCGGGCGCGGACTCGGCCCGGGCCAGCCGCTCCTCCAGGTCGGCGAGGCCGGCCACGCCCTCGTCGCGCGCCCGCTCAGCGGCGGCGATGGCGGCGCCGAGACGCTCGGCCTCGCCCCGGGCGGCGCGGGCGTGGGCGCCGTGCTGCGCCAGCTCCTCGGCCACGGCGGCCAGGGCGGCGTCGGACTCGTGGAGCCGGGCGAGCGACACGTCCACCCGCTGGCGGGCGGTGGCACGCTGGGTCTCGGCGGAGCGCAGGGTGAAGGTGAGCCGCTCGACGTCGGCGCTCGCGGACGCGAGGGCCGCGGCCGCCTCGTCGACCGCGGCCTGCACCTCCAGCAGGCTCGGCTGCGCCTGGGAGCCGCCGACCGCGTGGTGCCCGCCCAGCACGTCGCCGTCGCGGGTCACGGCCACGAGCCCGGGGGCGTCGGCGAGCAGGGCCGTGGCCGCTCCGAGGTCGTCCACGACCACGACGCCCGCCAGGAGCCGGTCGACCGCCGCCCGCACCTCGGCCGGAGCGTCGACGACCTCGCGGGCCCAGGTGGCCCCGGCGGGCAGGTCGGGCACCGGCCCCCCTGCGGCGCCCGGCCCGTCGGCCACGACGAGGCTGGCGCGGCCGGCGTCGTCGCGCTTGAGGAGGTCGATCGCGGCGAGCGCGGCGTGACGACCGGCGACGACGACCGCGTCGGCGGCGGGGCCGAGGGCGGCGGCGACGGCGCTCTCGAACCCGGGTCGCACGGCGAGGACGGACGCGACCGGACCCAGCACGCCGTCGACCCGGTCACCCGCGGCGAGCAGCGCCCCCGCCGCGTCCTTGCGGGCCAGGCCCAGCTCGAGCGCCTCCTTGCGGGCGACGAGCGCGGCCCGGCGCTGCTCGGCCTGCTGCAGCGCGGCCTGCACCCCGGCGATCGTCTCCTCGACCTCGGCCAGCGCCTCGCTCGCCTCCTCGTGCTCGGCGTCGAGGCCCTCCTCGCCCGCGTCGAGGCCCGCGACCTCGGTCTCGAGCGCGGTGAAGTCGCGCTGCGCCTGCTCGGCACGGGCGACCGCGTCGGCGCGGGCCAGCACGAGCCGGCCCACCTCGTCCTCCGCCGCCCGGGCGCGGGAGCGGACCGCGTTGACCTGCCCGACGAGACGGGCCAGGCCCTCGCGGCGGTCGGCGGCGGCGCGCTGCAGCGCCGCGATCCGTCGTTCCTCCGCCGTGGCGGCCTCCTCGGCCTCCGCGCGGCGGGCGACGGCCTGCTCGAGGGCGGCCGCCCGCTCCGCGACCTCGGCGGCGCCGCGCTCCTCCTCCTCGCGCGCCCGGGCGGCGTCGGCCTCGAGCCGGTCGGGGTCGCGGCCCGTGCCCACGGGCCCCTCCCCCACCTGCGAGGTGCGCACGCGCTCGGCGGCGAGCGACCGGGTGCCCTGGAGGCGGTCGCGCAGGCCCGCCAGGGCGAACCACGTCTCCTGGACCGCCGCGAGCGCCGGCAGGTCCTCCCGCAGCGCCGCCTCGACGCTCGCCTCCCGGGCCCGCGCCGCCTCGAGCTCGGCGGCCACCGCGGCGCGGCGCTCCAGCAGGACGGTCTCGTCCGCGATCTCCTGGGCCAGCGCCTCACGGGCGGTGACGAGGTCGTCGGCCAGCAGCCGGGAGCGCGCGTCGCGGGCGTCGGCCTGCACGGTCTGGGCGCGCCGCGCCACCTCGGCCTGGCGGCCCAGCGGCTTGAGCTGACGGCGGATCTCGCTGAGCAGGTCGGCCAGGCGGTGCAGGTTGCCCTCGGTGGCGTCGAGCTTCCGGAGCGCCTTCTCCTTGCGCTTGCGGTGCTTGAGGACGCCCGCGGCCTCCTCGATGAACCCGCGGCGCTCCTCGGGGGTGGCGCGCAGGATCGAGTCGAGCTGGCCCTGGCCGACGATGACGTGCATCTCGCGCCCGATGCCCGAGTCGCTCAGCAGCTCCTGCACGTCGAGCAGCCGGCAGGCGGTGCCGTTGATCGCGTACTCCGAGCCGCCGTTGCGGAACATCGTGCGGCTGATGGTGACCTCGGCGTACTCGATGGGGAGGGCGCCGTCGGTGTTGTCGATCGTCAGCTGCACCTCCGCCCGGCCCAGCGGCGGGCGGCCCGAGGTGCCCGCGAAGATGACGTCCTCCATCTTGCCGCCGCGCAGGCTCTTGGCCCCCTGCTCGCCCATGACCCAGGCGAGCGCGTCGACGACGTTGGACTTGCCCGACCCGTTGGGGCCGACGATGCAGGTGATGCCGGGCTCGAGCTGCAGGGTCGTCGAGGACGCGAAGGACTTGAACCCCTTGAGGGTCAGGCTCTTCAGGTACACGCGCGCCCTCCTCGCCGGCCGCCGCGCCGGACCCTCGCGGGCCCGTGCGTCGGGCCAGGCTAGTACGCCGCACCCCCGGCCCGCGGGCGGCGACCGGCCCGCGGCGCCTACTCCCCCGCGTGGGCGATGTGCGGCAGCTGGCGCCAGATGAGGACGAGGATGAGCGCCGAGCCGACGAAGCCGAACCACAGCGTGGCGCGCACCCCGCCGTACTGCGCGAGCACGCCGCCCAGCAGGGCCCCGACGACGAGGCCGGCCTGCATCCCCAGGAGGTAGACGCTGGTGACGCGCCCCTGCACGTGCGCCGGTACGGCGCGCTGCCGCACCGTCGTCGACGTGGTCCCCCAGATCGACGCCTGCACCCCGAACGCGCCGAGCACGAGCATCGCCACGGCCGGCCACGTCGTCAGGGCCAGGATCCCGTGCGTCGCGGTCTCCACCAGGAGGCCGACGCGCATCATCGAGCCCAGCGAGAAGCGGCGCTCGAGCGGCCCGTAGGCCAGCGCCCCGACGATGCCGCCGACGGCCGCGCACGCCGTGAGGAGGCCGAAGCCGAAGCCGCCCAGCCCGAGCCGGTCGTCGGCGTACACGACGAGCACCGACCACGTGGCGCCGAAGGTGACGTTGAAGGTCAGGATGGTGAGCGCGAGCGTGCGCACCGCCGCGTGCCGCGCCAGCCAGGCCACGCCGTCAGCGGCATCGCGGAACAGCGACCGCTCCCCCGCCGGCGGCACCAGCGACGGCAGCCGCAGGCGGGCGACCTGCAGCACCACCAGCGCGATGCAGACGCCCTGGGCGACGACGGGCCACACGGTGCCGGCGACGAAGAGCGCGGCGCCCAGCGGCGGTCCGGCGAGCTGGTTGATCGTCATCACGCCGACCATCACGCGGGCGTTCGCGACGCCGAGGTCCTTCTTCTCCACCAGCATCGGCATCAGCGTGGAGGCGGTCGTGTCGCTGAAGCACTCGGCCGTCCCGAGCAGGAAGAGGCTGACGAGCACCCAGGTGACGCTGACGACGTCGGTGGCGATCGCCGCCCCCAGCACCGCCACCACGCCGAGCCGCACGAGGTTGGTGCCGAGCATCAGCAGGCGCCGGTCCACCCGGTCGGCCACCACCCCGGAGTAGAGGCCGAACAGCACCCAGGGGACGCGGGGCGCGGCGGCGCCGAGGGCGACGAGGAAGGGGTCGGACGTCAGCGAGGCCAGCAGCAGGGGGCCTGCGGCGATCATCACGCCGTCGGCGAGGTTCGCGGTCCAGAAGGCCAGGACGAGGTGGCGGAAACCGGGCCCGAGGCGCGCCGGCGCGATGAACTCCCAGATCCGACCCACGGTCGGAGGAGGTTACGCGGATCGGTCCCGCGGCCGGAATCGGGCCGCGCGGGGGGTGGTGCTCAGGCGGGCTGCAGCTGGTCCGCCGACTCCTCGATGTCGAGGAGGACGGCGGCGTGCGCCGCGGTCAGGCGGTCGTTCTCCGCCTGGAGGCGCAGGACGAGCTGCTCCAGGTCGCCGACCCGGGCGCGCAGGCGGGCGTTGTCCACCTCGAGGCGGGAGGGGACCCGACGGTCGCTGTCCAGGTAGCCGATCAGCGCCTTGGCCATGGAAGATCCTCCGGAGCACGTGCAGGTGGGTGGTGGGCGGCCCGGTCCGGGCCGTCGTCAAATGTCTCACCCGTTCCAGCGGGGGTCAATCCGACGCGACACCCGGGCGTTTCGGGGCCACCGCGGGCCTCGGGGAGCGCGCCGGGCGGGGTGCGGGCTGGCACCGCGGGCACCAGGAGGACGAGCGGTTCATGAACGCGGTACGCCGGATCGCGGCGCCGCAGCGGCGGCACGGCCGGCCCTCCTGGCCGTAGGCGTCGAGCGAGCGGTCGAAGTAGCCCGACTCCCCGTTCACGTTCACGTAGAGGGCGTCGAACGAGGTGCCGCCCTGGGCCAGGGCCTCGGTCATGACGTCCCGCACGTTCGCCAGCAGCGTGCGCACCTCGACGGGCCGCAGCCGGTCCCCCGGGCGCTCGCCGTGCAGGCGGGTGCGCCACAGCGCCTCGTCGGCGTAGATGTTGCCGACCCCGGAGACGACCTTCTGGTCCAGCAGGATGCGCTTGACCGCCGAGCTGCGGCGCCGGACCGCGGCCACGAACGCGGCGTCGTCGAAGGCGGGGTCGAGCGGGTCGCGCGCGACGTGCGCCATCTCGGGCGGCAGCTCGGCGCCGCCGAGGCTCACGGCGAGCCCACCGAACATCCGCTGGTCGACGAAGCGGAGCTCGCGGCCCTCGTCCGCGCCGTCGAGGCGCAGCCGCACCCGCAGGTGGCGCTCGTCCGGCGCGTCGGGGGGCTGCACGAGCATCTGGCCGCTCATGCCGAGGTGGGCGGTCAGCGCGTCACCGCTGTCGAGCGGCAGCCACAGGTACTTGCCGCGGCGCCGGGCGCCGACGAGGGTGCGCCCGCGCAGGGCGGCGGCGAACCCGTCCGGGCCGCCGGGGTCCCGCCGTACCGGACGGGGGTGGAGGACCTCCACGTCCACGACCCGCGCGCCCACGACGTGGCGCTCCAGGCCGGCGCGGACGACCTCGACCTCAGGGAGCTCCGGCACCCGGGTCGTCCGCAGGAGGGCTGGTCGGCGCGGCGCCGGCCGGCGCGGGGCTGGCCGGCGCGGCCGCGGCGATCTCGCCGTACGCCGTCTGGGCGGCCAGCTGCTCCGCCTCCTTCTTCGAGCGGCCGACGCCGTGGCCGTACTCGCCCTCGCCCACGCGCACGCGGGCGGTGAAGGTCTTGAGGTGGTCGGGGCCCTCGTCGGTGATGAGGTACTCCGGGACGCCGAGGGCGCGCTCGGCGGCGAGCTCCTGCAGCGAGGTCTTCCAGTCGAGGCCGGCGCCCATGGCGGCGGCGGCCTCCATGACCGGGTCGAACAGGCGGTGCACGACGTCGGCGGCGACGGTGATGCCTCCGGAGAGGTGCACGGCGCCGATCACGGCCTCGAGGGTGTCGGAGAGGATCGACGGCTTGTCGCGCCCGCCGGTCGCCTCCTCGCCGCGCCCCAGCTTCAGGTGCTGGCCGAGCCCGATCGTGCGGGCGACGTCGGCCAGCGCGCGGGCGTTGACGACCGCGGCGCGCAGCTTCGCCAGCCGGCCCTCGGAGAGGTCCGGGTGCTGGGTGTAGAGCGTCTCGGTGACGACGATGCCGAGCACGGAGTCACCGAGGAACTCGAGCCGCTCGTTGTGCGGCAGCCCACCGTTCTCGTAGGCGAACGAGCGGTGGGTGAGCGCACGCTGGAGCAGCTCGGGAGCCAACGAGGGGCTCCCGAGCGCTGCTCGGAGGTCGGCGTAGTCGGTCAGGACGTACGTCGGGTCGTGCGGGGGCGTCGCGTCGCCGGTCAGAGGACCTGGCGACGGCTCGCCTTGGCGCCGTACTGACCGCACGTGCCGCACGCGCGGTGCGGGAGGTGCTGGGCACCGCAGGCGGGGTTGGCGCAGGTCACCAGCGAGGGCACGGACGCCTTCCAGGCCGAGCGACGGTGACGGGTGTTGCTGCGCGACATCTTCCGCTTCGGGACAGCCACTTTTCTTCTCCTCGAATCACGCCGGCTGGCGCCGGCCGTTCCACACCCACCGGGGAACCGGTGAGCCCCCGGGTGGGGACGTTCAGTTGTCGTGCCTGTGCGGGCCCGCCGTGTCCGGCGCACCGTCGCGTCCTGAGCCCAGCGCCTCGGTGAGACCGGCCCACCTCGGGTCGATCGCCTCGCCGTGCGTGTGCTCCGGGTCGTCCGCGAGCCTGGCGCCGCACTCGACGCACAGGCCCGGGCAGTCCTCCGAGCACAGCGGCTGGAACGGCAGCGCGAGCACCACCGCGTCCCGCAGCACCGGCTCCAGGTCGACCAGGTCGTCCTCGAGCCGGCGAACGCCGGACTCCTCGTCGTCCTCGACCTCGAGCCCGGCCTGGCCGTCGTCGTGCACGAACAGCTCCTGGAAGGTCGCCGACGCGTCGTCGGTGATCTCCTCCAGGCACCGCACGCACTCGCCGACGAGCTCGACGTGCGCCGTACCCGTGACCAGGACGCCCTCCATGACCGCCTCCAGCCGCAGGTCGAGGTCGACCGGCGAGCCTTCGGGGACACCGAGGACCTCGATGCCGAGATCTGCCGGTGCCGGCACCGTGGTGACCACCTCGTGCTGGGACCCTGCTCGGCGGCCCAGCTCGCGGGTGTCGATCACGAGCGGCGCTCTCGGGTCCAGACGGGTCAGGGGATCACTTCCGGTGCTGGGGCAGGACAGAACCGGGAAAGACTAACCACCCGCGACGGGCTGGGCCAAACCGCTGGCCCCCCGGGCCGGGCCTCACACCCCGCCGGCGCCGCCGCGACGCTCGGCGAGCCGCGCCAGCAGCCGCTCGTGGACCGCCGGCGACAGGAACGGCGCGACGTCACCGCCGAGCGACGCCACCTCCTTGACCAGGCTCGACGACACGTGGGTGAGCTCGGGGCGGGCGGCGACGAACACCGTCTCGACGCCGCTGAGGTGGTCGTTCATGCGCGCCATCGGCAGCTCGTACTCGAGGTCGCCCGCCCCCCGCAGCCCCTTCACCAGCGCCGCGGCGCCCTGCTCGGCGCAGAAGTCGGTGAGCAGCCCGGAGAAGCCGGCGACGCGCACGTTGGGCAGGCCCGCGGTGGCCTCGGCGAGCATCTCGAGGCGCTCGTCGTCGCTGAAGAGCCGCCGCTTGGAGGCGTTGACCCCGACCGCGACGACGACCTCGTCGAACAGGCGCGCGGCGCGCGTGACGATGTCGACGTGACCGAGGGTGACCGGGTCGAAGGAACCGGGGCAGACGGCGCGGGTCATGGGGTCCTCCGGGGGATCCTCGGGGGTCTCCTCGGGGTCGGCCGAGGCCGCGCGACCGTACCAGAGCGTCGTCTCGCCGTAGCGCTTCGACGTCACGCGCTCGAGGCCGTCCGGCCAGGCCGGCTCGGGGCTGCGCGAGGAGCGCTCGACGACGACGAGCGCGTCCGGCGCCAGCCAGCCGCCGGCCACGAGCGCGGCCAGGTCCGCGGCGACCGCCGCGTCCGCCAGCGGGTACGGCGGGTCGCTGAACACGACGTCGTACCGCTGCGGCGCCGGCCCGGCGAGGGCGGTGGCGACGGTGGCGCGGAGCACGGTCGCCGCCGCGCCCGCCCCCACCTCGCGGGCGTTGGCCCGCACGAGGGCGTGCGTGCGCTGGTCGTGCTCGACGAGGAGCACCGATGCGGCCCCGCGCGACCACGCCTCGAGCCCGACGGCGCCGGAGCCGGCGTACAGGTCGAGCACCGCGGTGCCCTCCAGCGAGCCGAGCCGGGCCTCCAGCGCCGAGAAGAGCGCCTCGCGCACGCGGTCGGAGGTGGGCCGCGTGGCGTCGCCCCGCGGGGTGCTCAGCCGGCGCCCGCCCGCTCGGCCCGCGACGATGCGGGTCACGACCGCTCCAGGTAGGCCGCGCCGGCGGACGTCTCGAGCTCGACGACCGCGGCGCCGAGCTGCGGCAGGCCGCGCAGGTCGGGGTCGTCGGCGAGCAGGGCGGTCGCCACCTCGCGGGCGGCGACGATGGTGCCCTCGTCGCGCAGCACGCGGAGGGTCTGCAGGCTGGAGCGCCGCCCGGACTGCGAGGCGCCCAGCACGTCGCCCTCCCGCCGCTGCTCCAGGTCGACGCGGGACAGCTCGAAGCCGTCGGTGGTCGCGGCGACGGCGTCGAGGCGCTCGCGGGCCGGGGTGCCGGCCGCGGCGTTGGTGACGAGCAGGCACAGGCCGGGGAGGCCGCCCCGGCCGACGCGGCCGCGCAGCTGGTGGAGCTGGGAGACGCCGAACCGGTCGGCGTCGAGCAGCACCATCGTCGTCGCGTTCGCGACGTCGACGCCCACCTCGATGACGGTGGTCGAGACGAGCACGTCGACCTCGCCGGCGGCGAAGCGGCGCATCACCCGGTCCTTGTCGTCGGGGGCCATCCGCCCGTGCAGGGCCTCCACCCGCAGGCCGGCCAGCGGGCCCTCGCGCAGCAGCGCGACGACGGACTCCACCGCGGCCGGGCGGGTGGTCGGCGGGGCGACCACCTCGCCCTCCGCGTCGAGGTCGACGGCGTCGCTCTCCCCCTGCTCGGCGGTCTCCTCGCTGATGCGGGGACACACGACGTAGGCCTGGTGGCCCTTCTCGACCTCCTCCCGCACCCGCTGCCAGGCGCGGTCGAGCCAGCGCGGCGCCTCGGCCAACGGCACGACGTTGGTCTGGATCGGGGCGCGCCCGGCCGGCAGCTCGCTGAGCACCGAGGTCTCGAGGTCGCCGAAGACGGTCATGGCGACCGTGCGTGGGATGGGTGTGGCGGTCATGACGAGCACGTGGGGCGGCTTCTCGGCCTTGTCGGTCAGCGCGGCGCGCTGCTCGACACCGAAGCGGTGCTGCTCGTCGACGACGACGAGGCCGAGGTCGGCGAACGACACCCTGTCCTCGAGCAGCGCGTGCGTGCCCACGACGATCCCCGCCTCCCCCGACGCGATCCGCAGGAGCGCCTCGCGCCGCTGCTGGGTCGTGCTCGACCCGGTGAGCAGGGCGAGGCCCGTCGCCTCGTCGGCCCCGCCCAGCATCCCCGGCTGCGCGAGGTCGCCGAGCAGGCGCCCGAGCGAGCGGTGGTGCTGCTGGGCGAGCACCTCGGTGGGGGCCAGCAGCACGGCCTGCCCGCCGGAGTCGACGACGCGGAGCATGGCCCGCAGGGCCACGAGGGTCTTGCCGGAGCCGACCTCGCCCTGGAGCAGCCGGTTCATGGGGTGGTCGGCCGCGAGGTCGGCCTCGATCTCGGCGCCGACGGCGACCTGGCCCGCCGTCAGCTCGAAGGGCAGGCGGGCGTCGAAGGCCGCGAGCAGGCCGCCCCGGGTGCCGTCGGGCCGCTCCCCCGTGCGCGGCGCGGCGGCGACGGCCCGCAGCGCGGCGCGTCGGCGGGCCAGCACGAGCTGGGTCACGAGGGCCTCGTCGAAGCGGAAGCGCTGCAGCCCGCGGGTCACGTCGGCCCACGAGTCGGGCTGGTGCACGCGCTCGAAGGCCTCGCGCACCCCCACCAGGTTCCGCTCCTCCCGCAGCCACTCGGGCAGCGGGTCGTCGGGCTCGGCGAGCACGCTCAGCGCGAAGGCCACCGCGGCCTGGAGGTCCCACGACTCCACGCCGGCCGTCGCCGGGTAGACGGGGAAGAGCGCCCGCATGCCCGCGACCGCCGCCCGCGCGGCGTCGTCGCCGGGAGACGACGGGGCCGGACCCTCCAGCGGCACCATCGTCGGGTTCGTCAGCTGCCACTCGTCGCGGAACCGGTCGACCTTGCCGATGAAGACACCGAGGGTCCCCACCGCGTGCCGGTTCTCGAAGTGGGTCGCGATGCCCTTGTTGCGGGCGAAGTAGGTGAGCCGCAGCGACGGGCCGTCGGTGTCGAGGCGGACCTCGAGCCGGTACGCCGTGCGCTGCGTGCGCCGGTCCTGGTAGCTGCGCAGCCGGGCCTCGCCGACCCGGCCCACGATGCTGATGTGCTGGCCCGGCGCCAGGTCGGTGACCGTGCTGGGCTCGTCGACCTTCAGGTAGGTGCGGGGGAAGTGACGCAGCAGGTCGCCGACGGTGCGGATGCCGAGCTGCTCCTTGACCTTGCCGACCTTCTTCGCGGCCCCGCCCAGCACCGCCTCGACCGGGGAGTCGAGCGTGATCACGCCGCCTCCCCCGTCCGGGCGCCGCCCACGCGGCTCACTCCACCGAGACCAGCAGCGCGTAGCGCGGCTGGCCCCCCTCGTAGGTGACGACGTCCACGCCCGGGTGCTCCTCCTCGACGTGCGCCGCCAGGCGGGCGGCGAGGTCGCCGGAGCCCGCCCCGGCCACCACGGTGACCAGCTCCCCGCCCACCGCCAGCAGCCGGGTGACCACCTCGACCGCGACCGTCAGGCGGTCGTGCCCGACCACCGCGAAGTCGCCCATGACGACGCCCAGCACGTCCCCGGCCTCGCACGGGCCCGCGGTGGTCATCGCGCGGCGCGACGCCTCCGTCACGGCGCCGTGGCGGCAGTGGCGCGCGGCGGAGGTCATCTCGAGCACGTCGGGCCCGAACGCCCGGCCCGGCTCGTGGACCGCCAGCGCGGCGAGACCCTGCACCTGGGCCCGGCTGGGCACCACCGCGACGACGACGTCCCCGTCCTCCTCCGCCGTCCGGGCGGCGACCTCCGCCGTGCGCACCGAGTCGGGGTCGTTGGGCAGGATCACGACCTCGGCGGCCCCGGTCCGCCGTACCGCGTCGAGCAGCATGCCGGCCGACGGCCGCTCCCCCGGGCCGCCGGGCACCGCGACCGCGCCCGCCTCCTCGAACACGGCGGCCAGGCCGGGCCCGGCGCTCACCGCGACGACCGCCCGCCCCGTGCGGCGGTGCGGCGCGGCGGCGGACGTCCCGGCCTCGCCGGTCGCCCCCGCCTCGGCCACTCCGTCGCTCGCGCGCTCCGGGCGGTGGCCGTGCCCGTGCCCGTGACCCGCGCCGTCGTGGCGGGCGTGGTCGCGGAAGTGCGTGACCCGGATCTGGTGGGGCCGCCCGGCCGCCACGCCGGCCTCGATGGCGGCGCCGGCGTCGTCGACGTGCACGTGGACGTTCCACAGCCCCTCGGCGCCGATGACGACCAGCGAGTCCCCGATCGCCGACAGCTGCTCGCGCAGCCGGGTGACAGCCGCGTCGTCGGACCGGTCGAGGAGGTACATGACCTCGTAGGCCGGGGTGTACGGCGGGGTGTAGCCCGGGAGGTGCGCCGGGGCGTGCGCCGCGCCGGACGACGCACCGTCCGTCGCCGGAGCGGGCGGGTGCCCCGAGGACGCCACCGAGGACGCCACCGGGGACGCCACCGGGATCGTGTGGTGGCCCAGGCGCACCGGGACGGGCAACGGGCGGCGACCGGTCAGTGCCGTCTCGGCGGCGTCGAGGATCACGCACAGCCCACGGCCGCCGGCGTCGACGACGCCCGCGGCGGCCAGGGCCGGGAGGAGCTCGGGGGTTCGGGCCAGCGCCTCGCGGGCGGCGGCGGCCGCGGCCACGTAGACGTCGCGGGACCGGGGGCGCTCGGCGCGCGCCGCCTGCTCGGCGGCCTCGCTCGCGGCGCGCGCCACGGTGAGCATGGTGCCCTCGACCGGCTCGCCCACGGCGGCGTAGCTGGCCCGCGTGGCCTCGGTGAGGCCGCCCGCGACGAGCACGGCGGTGCGGCGCCCGTCGGCCGCGGCCCCGAGGTGCGCCGCTACCGCCCCCAGCATCTGGGCGAGGATCACGCCGGAGTTGCCGCGGGCGCCGAGGAGCGCGCCGCGGGCCAGGGCCCGCAGGACGGTCGCGAGCTGCTCCGGGCCGACCTCGGCCGCGACGGGCCGGCCGGCGTGGGCGTCGCCGGCGATGCCGGCGAGACCGACGGCGTCGAGCGCCTGCACCATGGCCTCGCGCGCGGCCGACATGGTGAGGAACATGTTCGTGCCGGTGTCGCCGTCGGGCACGGGGAAGACGTTGAGGGCGTCGATCTCCTCGCGGGCGTCGGCCAGCGCGTCGGTGGCGATGTGGACGAAGCGGGCGACCACCTCGAGCCGCACGGGCTGTCCGGCACCGCTCATCTGGCCCCCTCCGCTCCGTGCTCCCCTGCGCCCGGACCCGTGCCCGGACCCGTGCCTGCGCCCCCGCCGCCTCGCGCTGTCCGTCCGCGGGGGCGGGCGACGCTGCGGGAGGTGGCAGGATGCCACGTTAGCGGCGGCGGACCGCGCGGCGACCCCGTCGTCCCCCGGGTCTCCCCGGCCTCGCTCGGCGATTGGCCTGCTCCGCGCGCGATCGGCTACTCTCCTCCGGTTGCCTACGTGAACGTCGCCGCACCTCGTGCGGAGCCCACGTCGGCGTACGACTCGAACTGTTCTCGACTTCAGGAGTACCGGTGGCTGCCGTCTGTGACATCTGCGCCAAGAAGCCCGGCTTCGGCAACAACAGGCCGTGGTCGCGGAAGATCACGAAGCGTCGCTTCAACCCGAACATCCAGCGCGTCCGCGCCAAGGTCGGCGGCACGCCGACCCGGCTCAACGTCTGCACCGGCTGCCTCAAGGCCGGCAAGGTCACCCGCTGACCTGAGCGCACCGACGCCCGAGGGCCCGTCCAGCACTGCTGGGCGGGCCCTCGTCGTCTCCCCGGGGGTACGGCGGACCCGGCGCGCTGCGGGCGGCCGGGCGGCTCAGAAGTGCTGCCAGCCGGTCGGGCCCTCGGGGGCGACGCCGTCCACGGTGACGGGAGCGAGGGCCGCAGCCGGGTCGTGGGCGTGCACCCGGCCCACGACGGTCCAGCCGTCGGGCAGGGGGGCGTCCGCCGGGAAGGTGGCGACGAGCGCGTGGTCGTCGCCGCCGGTCAGCACGAAGCCCAGGGGGTCCGCGCCGAGGGCCGAGCCCACCGCGTGGAGGGGCTCGGCGACGTCGAGGGCCGCCGTCTCCACGTCGATGCGGACCCCGGAGGCGACCGCGACGTGGCCGAGGTCGGCGAGCAGCCCGTCGGAGACGTCCACCATCGCGGTGGCGCCCGCCTCGGCGGCGGCCGGCCCCGCGTCGTACGGCGGCTCGGGGCGCCGGTAGGCCTCCACCAGCACCCGGGGCGAGCGGAAGCCGCGGCCCAGGACGGTCAGCCCGGCCGCCGCCCAGCCCTGCCGCCCGCAGAGCGCGACGACGTCGCCCGGGCGGGCGCCGGAGCGGAGCACGGGCCGCTGGGCCACCGACCCGAGCACGGTGACCGCGACCACCACGGCGTCGGCCCGCGTGACGTCGCCGCCGACCACGACGGCCCCGACGAGCCCCGCCTCGGCGACGAAGGCGTCGGTGAACTCCTCCACCCACCGCAGCGGCAGGTCCTCGGGCAGCGCGAGCCCCAGGGTCAGGCTGGTCGCGCGGCCGCCCATCGCGTTGACGTCGGAGAGGTTCTGCGCCGCGGCGCGGTGGCCCACGTCGGCGGCCGAGCACCAGTCGCGGCGGAAGTGCCGGTCCTCGACGAGCAGGTCCGTCGAGACGACCGCGTGCCCGCGGCGGATCCGCAGCACCGCCGCGTCGTCGCCCGGCCCCACGAGCACGTCGTCGTTGCCGCTCAGGCGGGAGACCACGGCCTGCACGACGCCGAACTCGCCGACGGCGGAGAGGGGGGTGTCGGCTCCGGTCGCGCGCGGCGGGCGGGGGTTCTCCATCCCCCCATCCCACCAGACCCGCTCCCCCGCGACGGGCAGACCCGCCCCGCCCGACCCAGCGGCACCGCCCGGTAGGTTGACCCGGCGCGCGGCCCCGCGAGGGCCCCGCCCGTCCCCGCCCCCCGCACCGCCCCGGAGGCCCCGATGCCCGCCGCCCGCACGCGCCGCGCGCCGCGCGCCGTCACCCTGCTGGCCGGCGTCCTGGCGGCGCCGGGCGTCCTGGCCGGGTGCTCCGCGGGGCCGGTGCAGGTGGAGGGCGCCCTCCTGCTCGACGACCTGCCGGCGGAGCAGCGCGCGGCGTGCGCCGCGCTGCTGGAGGACCTGCCCGACGAGGTCGGTGGCGAGGAGGAGCGCGACGTCGCGCCCGAGGGGGTCGCGGCCCGGGCCTGGGGGACGCCGGCGACCGTGGTCGTCTGCGGCGCGGAGCTGCCGGCGTCCTTCACCGACACCTCCGACTGCGAGGTGGTCGGCGAGGTCGGCTGGTACGCCGAGCCCGCGACGTACCAGGACCAGACGGTGGACGTCGTGGTCACGACGATCGGCCAGGAGCCCACCGTGCAGCTGCGCCTGCCGGCCGAGCGGCGCCCGCCGGTCGAGGAGGAGATCGACGTGGCCCCGGCGATCCTGGCGCACACCGAGCTCGTCGACCCCTGCTTCTGAGCTCGGGCCCGGCTTCTGAGCGCGGGCCCGGCGGGTCGGTCGGGCCGGGGTCGGTCGGCGGGGCCGCGGGTCAGCGCAGCCCGGTGTCGCGGGCCAGCGCGCCCCGCACCAGCCGGTCGACCAGCGTCGGGTAGTCGATGCCGCTCGCGGCCCACATGCGGGGGAACATCGACAGGCTCGTGAAGCCCGGCATCGTCTCCACCTCGTTGAGCACCACGCGGCCGTCGGGCATGACGAAGAAGTCGACGCGCGCGAGGCCCTCGCAGTCGAGCGCGTCGAAGGCCGCCACGGACAGCTCCTGCACGCGGGCGGCCACCTCGTCGGGCACGTCCGCAGGCACGTCGAGCGCCGTGTTCTCCTCCGGCAGGTACTTCGCCTCGAAGTCGTAGAACGAGTGCTCGGCGGTCACGCGGATCTCGGCGAGTGCGCTCGTCGTGTGGTCGCCGGCCCCTTCTCCGGCCAGCACGCCGCACTCGACCTCGCGCGCCCCGACCGCGGCGGCCTCGACCAGCACCTTCGGGTCGTGGCGGCGGGCCTCGGCGAGCGCGGCGTCGAGGTCGGCGAGGTCGTCGACCCGGGTGATGCCGAAGCTGGAGCCGGCCCGCGCGGGCTTGACGAAGACGGGGAGGCCGAGGGCGGCGACGCGCTCGCGCACGCCCACCTCGTCGCGCGCCCAGTCGCGCGGCGTGATCGCCACCCAGGGCAGCACCGGCAGCCCGGCGGCCTCGAAGAGGCGCTTCATGTAGACCTTGTCGGTGCCGACCGCGGACGACAGCACGCCGGCGCCGACGTAGCGCACGCCGGCCATCTCCAGCAGGCCCTGGAGCGTGCCGTCCTGGCCGAACGGCCCGTGCATCACGGGGAAGACGACGTCGACCTCGCCGAGCACGCGCGGCACGTCGCCCGCGTCGCGCACGACGAGCTCGGGCGTCGCGCCGGGCGTCAGCTGCACGGCGGCGTCGCCGCGCACCTGCGGCAGCGCACCGCCCGGACCGAGCTCGAGCCGGTTGAGCGACGGGTCCTCGAGCACCCAGCGCCCGTCCGTCGCGATGCCGACGGGGACCACGTCGTACTGCTCCGGGTCGAGGGCGGCGATCACGCTGCCGGCCGAGATGCACGAGATCGAGTGCTCCGCGGAGCGGCCCCCGAACACGACGGCCACGCGCGGACGACGGGGGGCGGACTCGCTCATGGCGCTCGACCCTACCGGCCCCCTCCCCCGCTCCCGCGCACCCCGCGCGGCGACGGACCCCCGACGCCCACGCCGTACGCTGGCGGGCATGCCCGAGCAGCCCTCCTCCCCCGGCACGACCCCCGTCCCCACCGGCTCCGACGGGCACCCGGCGGCCCTGCGGCCCGCCACCCGCGCGGTGCACGCGGGTCGTCCGGCCCGCACGCCCGACGCCCCCCTCAACACGCCGCTGACGATGGCCGCGACGTACGTCGGGGGCGGCGACGTGGAGTACGGGCGCTACGGCAACCCGACGTGGCTGGCCTTCGAGGAGACCCTCGGCAGCCTCGAGGGCGGCCGCGCGCTCGCCTTCTCCTCGGGCCTCGCCGCGGTGGCCGCGCTGCTCGACCTCGTCGCCCCGGACGGCGTCGTCGTGGCGCCGCAGCACTCCTACCAGGGCACGCTCGGCCAGCTGGGCGACCTCGAGCTGCGCGGCCGCGTGCGGACCCGGCTCGTCGACGTCGAGGACGTCGACGCCGTCACGGCCGCCTGCGAGGACGCCGCGCTGCTGTGGATCGAGTCGCCCACCAACCCGGCCCTCGAGGTCGCCGACATCCCGGCGCTCGCTGCGGCCGCGCACGCCGCCGGCGCGACCGTGGTCGTCGACAACACCTTCGCCACACCCCTGCTCCAGCAGCCGCTGGACCTGGGCGCCGACGTGGTGCTCCACTCCGCGACCAAGTTCCTGGCCGGGCACTCCGACGCGCTCCTCGGCGCCGTCGTGGTCCGCGACCCCCAGCTGTACGACGTGGTGAAGGGCCGCCGCGACCTGCTCGGCGCCGTGCCCGGCACCCTCGAGGCCTGGCTCGCGCTGCGCGGCCTGCGCACCCTGCACCTGCGGGTGGAGCGTGCCCAGGCCAACGCCGCGGAGCTCGTGCGGCGCCTCGAGGCGCACCCGGCCGTCTCGCGCGTCCGCTACCCCGGCTTCGGCGCGATCGTCGCGATCGAGCTCGCCGACGGCCCGCTCGCCGCGGACCTGCTGTGCCGCTCGACGCGGCTGTGGGTCTTCGCGACCAGCCTCGGGGGCGTGGAGTCCACGCTCGAGCGCCGCCGCCGCTGGAAGACCGAGGCGGCCACGATCCCGGAGTCGCTGGTGCGGCTCTCGGTCGGCGTCGAGGACGTCGACGACCTGTGGGACGACCTCGTCGCCGCGCTCGAGGCCCGCTGAGGCCTCAGTCCGCCTCGGCCTTGGTCTCGCGGGCCACGAACGCCGTCATCATGTCGCGCGCCGTGATGGTGCCGGCCACGACCTCGTCGACGTGCTCGGCGATGGGCACGTCGACGCCGGTACGACGCGCGAGGTCGCGCAGCGAGCTGCAGGACTTCGCGCCCTCCGCCACCTGGCGGGTCGAGGCGTAGATCTCCTCGGTCGTCATGCCCGCCCCGAGCCGCTCGCCGAAGGTGCGGTTGCGGCTCAGCGGCGAGGAGCAGGTGGCGACGAGGTCGCCCAGGCCGGCGAGGCCCATGAGGGTCAGCGGGTTCGCGCCGAGGGCGACCGCGAGGCGCGCGGTCTCGGCGAGGCCGCGGGTGATGACGGACGCGGTGGTGTTGTCGCCGAAGCCGAGGCCGACGGCCATGCCGACGCTGAGGGCGACCACGTTCTTGTAGGCGCCGCCGATCTCGCAGCCGACCACGTCGGTGCTCGTGTAGGGGCGGAACGCCGGGGTGTGGCACAGGCGCTGCAGGCGCCGCGCGGTCTCCTCGTCCTCGCACGCCACCACGGAGGCGGCGGGCTCGCGGCGGGCGATCTCCTTCGCGAGGTTGGGGCCGCTGACGACGGCCACCTGGCGCGAGGGCACGTCGAGGGACTCGGCGATGACCTCGCTCATGCGCTTGACCGTGCCGAGCTCGACGCCCTTCATGAGCGACACCGAGACGGCGTCGCGTGGCACGAGGTCGCGCCACTGCTCGAGCGTGCCCCGCAGCGTCTGGGACGGCATCGACCACACGACGACGTCGGCGCCGGCGAGCGCCTCCTCGGGGTCGGTGGTCGCGTCCACGCTGCCGGGGAGCTGGATGCCGGGCAGGTAGTCGGCGTTCTCGTGACGCGTGTTGATGCGCTCGACGACCTCCTCGCGACGACCCCACAGGGTGACGTCGCCGCCGCCGTCGGCCAGCACCAGCGAGAACGCCGTGCCCCACGACCCGGCGCTCAGCACCGCCACCTTCGTCATGCACCCTCCCCGTCACCGGTCGGACGGCCACCCGGCACGCCCGGCTCGTCGTCCGCGCGCGGCTCCACCGCGCGGGGGCGACCGTACTCGCTCACGCCCCGCCGGCGGGGGTCGAACGGCTCGGCAGGCGGCTCCTCGCCGCGGATGCCGGCCAGCAGGTCGGTGATCGCCGCCATGATCCGGGTCGTCGCCTCGGCGGCGGCCCGCGCGTCCGTGCGGCCGACGAGGTCGTCGAGACCGACCGGGGCACCCGCCCGCACGGTGACGTGCTTGCGGGGCAGCAGCCGCGGTCGCGACGAGTACGGCGCGAGCACGTCCTGCGCGCCCCAGTGGGCCACCGGGACCACGGGGCAGCCCGTGGCCAGCGCGATCCGTGCCGCGCCCGTCTTGCCCGTCATGGGCCACAGGTCGGGGTCGCGGGTGATGGTGCCCTCGGGGTAGACCACGACGCACTTCCCGGCCCGCACCGCCTCGACCGCGGCGGCGTACGCCGAGGCGCCCGCGCTCTCGCGCTCGACCGGGATCTGGCCCGCGGCCGTCATGAACGTGGCCAGCGCGCGGGACTCGAAGAGCCCGGACTTCGCCAGGTAGCGCGCGATGCGCCCGTGGTCGTAGAGGTAGTGCGCGGCGAAGAGGGGGTCGACCTTCGTCACGTGGTTGAGGGCGACGACGAACCCGCCGGTCGCGGGGAGGTGCTCACCGCCCTCCCAGGTGCGGGAGGTCGCGGCCGTCAGCGTCGGCTTCAGGATCGTCGCCGCCACCGTGTACGCCCAGCCCCGGCGCTCGCTCAGCTTCCTCGTCGCCAAGGTCCGTCCTCTCCCTACGTCCTGCCCGGTCCGGTGCCGCGGCACCGCAGGGCAGGATAGGCGCTGCAGTGCTCCGGCGACGGCGGCGCGGTCGGACCGCCCGCGCCGCGTGGCTCGCGGGCTGCGAGCATGGGCCGGGTGAGCACGTCCCCGTCCGCCGCGATCCTGCTGCCGGTCAAGCCGCCCGCCGTCGGGAAGTCGCGCCTCGGTCACGGTCGCGCGCCGCGCCCGGAGCTGGCCGCGGCGTTCGCCCTCGACACCGCCCGCGCCGCCCTGGTCACGCCCGGCGTGGCCGGCGTGCTGGTGCTCACCGACGACCACCGGTTCGCCGGCTCCCTGGCGCAGCTCGGGTGCACCGTCGTGCCGGACCCCGTCGACGGGGACCTCAACGGCACCCTGCGCCAGGGGGCGCAGGAGGCGGCCCGGCGCTGGCCCGACGCGCGACCGGTGGCCCTGTGCGCCGACCTGCCGGCCCTGCGTCCCGCCGACCTCGCCGAGGCGCTGGTCCAGGTCCTGGCGGCCGACGGTCCGGTGTTCGTCAGCGACGCGGAGGGCACCGGGACGACCCTGTACGGCGCGCCCCTCCCCCTCTTCGACCCGCGCTACGGCCCGGGGTCGACCCGCGCCCACCTCGAGGCGGGCGCCGTACCGGTCGGGGGGGCGCTGCCCACCCTGCGGCACGACGTCGACGACGCCGCCGCACTGGACGGCGCCATCGACCTCGGGCTGGGGCCGTGGACGGCGGGCCTGCTGGCCCGCCACCCCGGCTGAGCCCGCTGCGTCAGGCCGGGGGCTCGGTCTGGGCCGCCGGGGAGTTCTGCGACGGCGTGCGCGGGCCCCCGTCGTCCGGCTGGTCCGCGACGGACGTCGTGGCGGTGGTGCGGGCCACGGGCGTCGTGCCTCCGGGCTCGGTGCCGGCGGCCGCGCGCGACGCCGCGTCCTTGGTGGCCGTCGCCTTGCTCGCCTTCTTCGCGGGGGCCTTCTTCGCGGGGGCCTTCTTCGCGGGGGCCTTCTTCGCGGGGGCCTTCTTCGCGGGGGCCTTCGTCGCGGGGGCCTTCGTCGCGGGGGCCTTCGTCGCCGGGGCCGTGGCGGTCCCCTCGGCGGGAGACGCCGGCGCGTCCGCGCTCGGCGGAGCGTCCACCGGTGCCTTCGCCACGGCGGTCTTCCGGGCCGGGGCGCCCGCCGACGGCGACTTCTTCGCGGGCGCCGTCGTCGCCGGGGCCTCCTCCGCCGCGGGGGCCTTCTTCGCGGGGGCCTTCTTCGCGGGGGCCTTCTTCGCGGGGGCCTTCTTCGCGGGAGCCTTCTTCGCGGAAGCCTTCTTCGCGGGGGCGGTCTTCACCGTCGTCCGGGTGGCCGGCGCCTTCTTCTCCGCCTTCGTCGCGGGCGTCGTCGCGGCGGCACTCCCACCGGACGACGCCGTGCCGAGCACCTGGTCGATCGACACCTCGGTCGTGCTGACGGACGCCTCGTCGCTGTCGGTGCCCTCGTCCGACGACCCTCCCGAGCGGCGCGCGCCGCCCTTGCCGGTCACCTTCGCGACGACGGCGCTGGCGGCCTCACCGGCGGCCCCCACGGTGGCCGCCGGCAGCTGCTTCGCCCCGGAGATGACGTTGCGCAGGTTGGCCGCGGGGGTGAACTTGGGCACGACCCCCTTCGCGGCTCCGGCGCCCTTCTCGAACGCGCCGAACCCGGTGATGGCGACCTTCTCGCCCCGGGCGACCTCACGGGTGATGGTGTCGACGACGGCGTCGAGGGCGTGGGCGGCAGCCTTCTTGTTGCCCTCGAACCTCGACGACAGCGCCTCGATGAACTGCGACTTGTTCACTGGTGTCCTTCCGGTACGTCCCGGTGCGGCGCCTGCCCCACGGGTGTCTCTGCGCACGCTAGGCGCGCGGACGGGCCACGACAACAGCGGCGGGCCCGATGTGACCCGCCGGTACCCACGCGTGGCAGGGGGACGCCACCGGTGGTGACGCCCCCCCTGCGCGGTGCGGCTCAGCGGCCCAGGAACTCCAGCAGGGCACCGTTGAACTCGGCGGCGTGGCTGACGTTGAGGCCGTGCGGGGCGTCGTCCACGACGACGTACGTCGCGCCCGTCACCGCCTGCGCGGTGCGCTGGCCCGAGACCTCCACGGGCACGGTGGCGTCGCCCGAGCCGTGGATGACGAGGGTGGGGACCGCGATGGTGGCCAGGTCGGCGCGGAAGTCGGTGCGCGCGAACGCCTCGATGCAGCCGGTCAGCGCGGCGTCGGCGGCGGGCGCCTCGAGCTCGAGCGCCTTCTGCCGCTCCTCCTCGCTGACCTTCAGCGTGCCGTCGACGGAGAAGAAGTCGGTGGTGAACCCGTCGAGGAAGCCCTCGCGGTCCGCGCCGACCCCGTCGACCATGCCCTGGACGTCCTCCTCGGCGAGGCCGCCGTCGGGGTTGTCGTCGGTCTTCAGTAGGTACGGCGGGACCGCGGCCGCGAAGACGGCCGAGCGGACGCGGGCGTCGCCGTACGTGCCGAGGTAGCGGGCGACCTCGCCGCCGCCCATGGAGAACCCGACGAGCGTGACGTCGGTCAGGTCGAGCTCGGTCAGCAGGCCGTCGAGGTCCGCGGCCAGCGTGTCGTAGTCGTACCCGGCGTCGGGCTTGTCCGAGGCACCGAACCCGCGACGGTCGTAGGTCACCACGCGGTGGCCGGCCTCGGTCAGCGCGGGCACCTGGTGCTCCCACGAGGCGCCGCTGAGCGGCCAGCCGTGGATGAGCACGACCGGACGGCCGTCGCCGCCGGTGTCGGTGTGGTGCAGCTGCACGCCGTTCGTCGAGATGGTGCTCACGCGATCTCCTCGTCGTCGAGTGCCGGGAGCGCCGGTCGGCCTCCCGGTCCGTACGACGGTAGTTCGGAGCCGGTGGCGCTCCGGGCGGGTCAGACGCGCTGCGTCACCGGCTTCCACGCGGGGCGGGCGGCCTCGTACGCCGCGATCTCGGCCTCACGGCCCAGCGTGATCCCGATGTCGTCGAGGCCCTCGAGCAGGCGCCAGCGGGTGTAGTCGTCGATGTCGAACGAGTCCTCGACGGCGTCGACGCCCTCCCCGGCGCGCACGGTGCGGCTCTCGAGGTCGACGGTCACCGTGGCGCCCGGCTGGTCCTCGAGGATGGCCCAGATGCGCTGGACGACCTTCTCGTCCACCTGCGCGGCGACGAGACCGGCCTTGCCCGAGTTGCCCCGGAAGATGTCGGCGAACCGCGAGCTGATGACGGCCTTGAAGCCGTAGTTCTGCAGCGCCCAGACCGCGTGCTCCCGCGAGGAGCCGGTGCCGAAGTCGGGACCGGCCACGAGCACGGACCCCGCGGCGTACGCTGGCTGGTTGAGCACGAACGCCGGGTCGTTGCGCCACGCGGCGAAGAGCCCGTCCTCGAACCCGCTGCGAGTGACCCGCTTGAGGTAGACCGCCGGGATGATCTGGTCGGTGTCGACGTTGCTGCGTCGCAGCGGCACGCCGACGCCGGTGTGGGAGGTGAACTTCTCCATGACGGCTCCTGGTCAGCTCGCGGCGCCGGCGGCGGCCGGCTCCAGGTCGGCGGGGGACGAGAGGGTGCCGCGGATGGCGGTCGCGGCGGCGACGGGCACGGAGACGAGGTGGGTGCGCCCGCCCTTGCCCTGCCGGCCCTCGAAGTTGCGGTTCGACGTCGACGCGCTGCGCTCGCCGGGGGCGAGCTGGTCGGGGTTCATGCCCAGGCACATGGAGCAGCCCGCGCCGCGCCACTCGGCGCCGGCCTCCTTGAACACGACGTCGAGGCCCTCCTGCTCGGCCTGGAGGCGCACGCGCACCGAGCCGGGCACGACGAGCAGGCGGGTGTCGGCCGCGACGCGGCGCCCCTTGACGATGTCGGCGGCGAGGCGGAGGTCCTCGATGCGCCCGTTGGTGCAGGAGCCGACGAAGACGGTGTCGACCTTCACCTCGCGCATCGGGGTGCCGGCCTCGAGACCCATGTAGGTCAGCGCGCGCTCGGCGGCGACCTGGTCGCTCGGGTCCTCGAACTCGGCCGGCACGGGGACCGCGCCACCCAGGGGGACGCCCTGGCCCGGGTTGGTTCCCCAGGTGACGAACGGCGTCATCGTGGAGGCGTCGAGCACGATCTCGCGGTCGAACTCGGCGTCGTCGTCGCTGACCAGCGTGCGCCAGTGGGCGACGGCCTCGTCCCAGTCGGCACCCTTCGGCGCCTCGGGGCGGCCCTCGATGTAGGCGAACGTCGTGTCGTCGGGCGCGATGAGCCCGGCCTTGGCGCCCCACTCGATGGACATGTTGCAGATGGTCATCCGCGCCTCCATCGAGAGCTCCTCGATGGCCTGGCCGCGGTACTCCACGATGTAGCCCTGCCCGCCACCGGTGCCGGTGTGCGTGATGAGGGTGAGCACGAGGTCCTTGGCGGTGACGCCCTCGGGCAGCGACCCGTTGACCGTGACCGCCATCGTGCGCGGCTTGGACTGCGGCAGCGTCTGCGTGGCCAGCACGTGCTCCACCTCGGAGGTGCCGATGCCGAACGCGATGGCACCGAAGGCGCCGTGGGTCGACGTGTGCGAGTCACCGCAGACGATCGTCATGCCCGGCTGCGTCAGCCCGAGCTGCGGCCCGACGACGTGCACGATGCCCTGCTCGACGTCGCCCAGCGGGTGCAGCCGCACACCGAACTCCTCGGCGTTGCGGCGCAGCGTCTCGACCTGCGTGCGCGAGACCGGGTCCGCGATCGGCTTGTCCCAGTCGATCGTCGGGACGTTGTGGTCCTCGGTCGCGAGCGTGAGGTCGGGCCGGCGGACCCGACGCCCGGCGAGCCGGAGCCCGTCGAACGCCTGGGGGGAGGTGACCTCGTGGATGAGGTGCAGATCGATGAACAGGAGGTCGGGTTCGCCCTCCGCGCTCCGGACGACGTGCTCGTCCCAGACCTTCTCCGCCAACGTGCGGCCGCCCGTACGGCTCATGATTCCTCCAACAACGCCACAGCTGTCTCCTGACAGCACGGACCTTACCTCTTGCGTCCCACGAACTGAGACGTCAGTATTGCCATATGGACAAGGGAAGTGGCGTCGGCGTTCTCGACAAGGCGGCTCTGGTGCTCACGGCGCTGGAGGCCGGGCCGGCGACGCTGGCGGGCCTGGTGGCCAGCACGGGGCTCGCGCGGCCGACCGCGCACCGGCTCGCGGTTGCCCTCGAGCACCACCGCCTCGTGGCGCGCGACATGCAGGGCCGCTTCGTCCTGGGCCCCCGCCTCGGCGAGCTCTCCGCCGCCGCCGGCGAGGACCGGCTGCTGGCCGCCGCCGGCCCCGTCCTCGCCCGCCTGCGCGACATCACCGGCGAGTCCGCGCAGCTGTGGCGCCGCCAGGGCGAGAACCGCGTCTGCGTCGCGGCCGCCGAGCGGCCCTCCGGCCTGCGCGACACCATCCCCGTCGGCTCCCAGCTGACGATGCGCGCGGGCTCCGCCGCCCAGGTGCTGCTGGCGTGGGAGGACCCGGACCGCATGCAGCGCGGCCTCCAGGTCGCCGCCTTCTCCGCGACCGCGCTGTCGGGCATCCGGCGCCGTGGCTGGGCCCAGTCCGTCGGCGAGCGCGAGCAGGGCGTGGCGTCGGTCTCCGCCCCCGTCCGCTCCCCCAGCGGCAAGGTCATCGCCGCCGTGTCGGTCTCCGGTCCCCTCGAGCGGCTCTCGCGGCAGCCCGGGCGCATGCACGCCCCGGCCGTCCTGGCCGCCGCCGAGCGGCTGTCCGAGTCGCTGCGCCGCGCCGCGGCCGAGTAGGGCCCCCGCCGGGGGCGCTCACGCCGGTCAGGGGACGAGGGCCGGTACGACGACCGCGGCCGACGCCCCGGCGCCGGCCACGTGCCCGCCCCGCGCGGCCCGCACCACCACCTCGTGGGCGAGGCGCGGGTCGGCACCCGCGAGCACCACGTCCGTCGGCGCCAGCCCCGAGGCCCGGACGTAGGGCAGGTTCAGCCGCACCTCCTGCCACGTCCCCGTGCCCACCGGGCGGTGGGCCACGACGTACCCCGTCGCCCCGGCGGGGCGCTCCCAGCCGACGACCAGGCCCTGCGGTCCGTGCTCGGCCCGCAGCCCGGCGGGCGCCTGGGCGGGGCCGGCGGGGGGCAGCACCAGCGGCGGCAGCGGCTCGGTGACCCGCCCCAGCTCCGCCAGCGCCCCGTGGACGGCGCGGGCGATCCGCACCTCGCCCGCCGCGCCCGGGTGCAGGCGGTCCCAGAAGTCGGCGGCCGTGAAGCCGCCGGCGGAGCGGGCCACCACCACCGGCGACGCCGGCGTCGCCAGCTCGGCGGCGAGCACGTCGAGCCGGGCGTTGTAGTCCGCGACGAGCGGGAGGTGGACGTGCGGCAGCTGGGCGAGCACGACGTCGACGTCGGGCGCGGCCGAGCGCACCTCCCCGACGAAGGTGCGCGCCGCCGCGGCGAGGTCGCCCGGGGTGACGCCGTTGCGCAGGTCGTTGATGCCGATGAGGAGCACCACGACGTCCGGCGCGGTGGCGGCGGCCAGCTCGGGCACGTCGTACCGCATGCGGGTGAGGTACATCCCGCCCGACGCCGCGTGGTCGGTGTCGAAGTCCGGGTCGGCGTAGTCGTGGTGGCCCGTCAGGTCGAGGACCGGGTCCGCCACGTCGTCGCGGTTGCCGACCAGGTCGTACGTCGTGCGCCGCTCGGCCCGCAGCAGCTGCCAGAGCCGGTAGCGCCAGGTCCAGTCGCCGCGGTAGCCGTGGGTGAGCGAGTCTCCCACGAGCAGCACGCGGGTGGGCTGCGCGACGGGCGGGGCGGCCGCGGGCGGGCGGGTCGGCTCGGGGCTCGCGACCGACGGCCGCGCGACCACCGCCAGCAGCACGACCGCCACCGCGACCGCGGCGAGCACCACGGGCAGCAGCACCTCCCCCGACCGTCGGTGCCCCTGCGTCCCCTGCTCGACCATCCCGTGCCTCCCCCGTCGGATCCGTCACCGGGGAGACCTCCCGGGGTACGGCGGACGTTCCCGGCGGCGGGGCTGGTCTGGTCCACCCCGCGGAGGTCCGCGGGGCCGGGGGTTAGGCGCCCGGCGCCGGCCCGCCCACGACCCGGCCGAGCGCGACGGCGGCGAGCAGCAGGGCGGCCAGGGTCTCGCCGTCCGGGACCTCCCCGGCGGCGACCATGTGCAGCAGCTCCGCCCACGGCACGCGGCGAACCTCCGAGATGCCCTCGACGGCCTGCTCGAGGCGCTCGGGCGCCGGGCTCAGCCCCTGGGCGAGGAACACCCGGCCGGGGGCCCGGCAGACCCCGTTGAGCGAGGTGACCGGGCCGAGGTCGTCCCACTGTGCGGCGACGAGCCCGGCCTCCTCCCCCAGCTCGCGGCGGGCCGCGGTGAGCGGGTCGTCGTCGTCCGCGCCGCCGGCGGGCACCTCCCAGCCGGGGCCGGTGGTGTAGCGGTCGCAGCGCACCAGCACGACCTCGTCGGCCTCGGTGACGGCGACGACGAAGACGGCGGGGCTGCGCAGCTGCACCACGCCGTACGTGCCCGGGGTGCCGTCGGGTCGCACCACCTCGTCCTGCGTCACGACGATCCACGGGTTCTCGTGCACGACCCGGCCGGAGACCCGCTGCCAGCCCGTCGTCGGGCCCGTCCCGGGCTGCGTCATCAGAACAGCGCCCCCTGCTCGAGGTCGAGCAGGGCCTGCTTGCGCTCGACCCCGCCGGCGTACCCCGTCAGCGACCCGTCCGCGCCCACCACCCGGTGGCACGGCACGACGACGGGCACGGGGTTGCGCCCGTTGGCCAGTCCGACGGCGCGGGAGCCGTGGCCGGTGAGCCCGAGGGTGCGGGCCACCGCGCCGTACGACGTCGTCGCGCCGTAGGGGATCTCGGCGAGCGCCGCCCAGACCTTCTGCTGGAACGGGGTGCCGACGGGGGCCAGCGGCAGGTCGAAGCGGGTGAGGCCACCCGCGAAGTACGCCGCCAGCTGGGCCGCCGTCTCGACGAGCACCGGCCGGTCGTCGTCGCGCCCGGGCGCGTCCTCCGGCGACGCCGCGTCGCGGGGCGCGCGCACGGCGGCGGGGAACGGCGCGAACTCGATCGCCGTCACCGCCCCGTCGTGCTCCACCAGGCGCAGCTCGCCGATCGGCGAGTCGACCACGGTCCACATGTCAGGGTCCTTCCTGGCCGGCGTGCACCGGCGGCATGAGGGTGTTCCACAGGTGCAGCAGCGCCGAGGAGCGCCAGGGGCGCCACGCCGCCTCGACGTCCGCAGGCACGACGGCCGGGTGGCCCCGCGCCAGCAGCACGCGCCGCACGCCCACGTCGGTGGGCAGGAAGACGTCCGGGTCGCCGAGGGCCCGCATCGCGACGTAGTCGGCCGTCCAGGGCCCGATGCCCGGCAGCGCGAGGAGCGCGGCGCGCACCGCCGCTCGCTCGGCGCCGCGGTCGAGCCGCACCTCACCCCCGGCCAGCGCCCCGCCGAGGGCCACGAGCGCCCGCCCGCGGGCCCGGGGCATCGGCAGCTCCTCGGGGTCGAGGCCGGCCAGCGCCCCGGGGTCGGGGAACAGGTGGGTCAACCCCGGTACGACGCCGCGCAGCCCCGCGGGCAGCTCCCGGCCGTGGGCGGCGACGATGCGGCCCGTCACCGTGCGCGCCCCGGCGAGGCTCACCTGCTGGCCGACGACGGCACGCGCCGCGACCTCCGCACCGTCGACGGCGCCCGGCACCCGGAGCCCGGGGGTCAGCCGCACGAGGTCGTCCACCACCGGCGCCGCGCCGAGGTGGGTGTCGGTGGCCACGGGGTCGGCGTCGGCGTCGAGCAGGCGGCGCACGCGCTCGAGCGCCGCGGTGGTGTCGCGCAGGTCGGTCAGCCACACCCGCAGCGGCACCTCCGCGACGCCGCCCGGTCCGCCGGGCACCGGGTGGAGGTCGACGGCCAGCACCGCGTCGCCGTGGGGCAGGCGCAGCGTCCGCGCGTAGGTGGCGCCGTGCACGACCTCCACCCCGGGCACGAGGTGGGCGTCGAGGAAGCCCAGCAGCTCCGGCGCGGCGTACGGCGTGCGCACCGTGACGCGCAGCCGCAGGGGCTCCACGGCGCCCGCGGCGGCCCCGGCGGTGCCGTCGGTGCCGGCGGTGTCGGCGCGGTGCGTCCCGTGGGCCCGGCCCCGCCCGCGCAGCTCGCCGGGCGTGGCGGCGTACACCTCCCGCACGGTGGCGTGGAACTGCCGGACGCTCGAGAAGCCCGCCGCGAACGCGACGTCGGTGACGGCCAGGTCGGTGGTCTCCAGCAGCACGCGGGCGGTGCGGGCCCGGCGGGCACGGGCCAGGGCCAGCGGCCCGGCGCCCAGCTCGGCGTCGAGCAGGCGGGCGAGGTGGCGCGGGGTGTAGCCGAGCGCGGCGGCCAGGCCCCCGACGCCCTCGCGGTCCACCACCCCGTCGCCGATCAGCCGCATGGCCCGCCCGGCGACGTCCGCCGCGACGTCCCAGCCGGGGCTGCCGGGCACCGCGTCGGGCAGGCAGCGCTTGCAGGCGCGGAAGCCCGCCCGCTGCGCGGAGGCGGCGCTGGGGTGGAAGGACACGTTCCGGTACGTCGGCGTCCGCGCCGGGCACGAGGGCCGGCAGTAGATGCCGGTGGTGTGCACGGCCGTGAAGAACATGCCGTCGAACCGGCCGTCCCGGCTGCTGGCCGCCCGGTAGCAGGCCTCCGGGTCGAGGCCGGAGGGGGCGGGGCGGTCGGTCGGCACGCCCTCCATCCTGCCGCAGCGCACCGACCCCGGCTGGCGGGAATCGGACACGGCAGCGGCGGCGCACCGGCGCTCGGGCGGGGAGCCCGATGCGGAGCCGGGCGGAGCCGGCGAGCCTCAGGCGGAGCGTCAGGCGGAGCGCAGGCGGGCGTCGAGGTTGGCCAGCAGCTCCCCGTGGATGCGCTTCAGCCCGGCCGGGGCGAAGGTGCGCTCGAAGAAGCCCCCGACGCCGCTCGCGCCCTCCCAGGTGGTCGTGGCGACCACGGCGCTGCCGTCACCGGCGGGGGTGACGCGGAAGGTCGTGACGAGGGTCGAGTTGCGGTCCTTCTCGACGACCGTGTCGGCCGTGGTCTCGACGTCGGCCACGACGTGGCGCACCCGCTTCTTCGTGGCGTGCAGGCGCCAGCTCGCGACGGTGCCGGCGCCCGTGCCGCCCTCGGTGACCGCGTAGTCCGTGTAGTGCTCGGTGAGGATCGCGGGACGCGTCTCGCGGTAGTCGGCGAGGGCCGCGAGAACGGCCTCCGGCGGGGCGGCGACGGTCGTCTCGGCGCTGGCGGTGACTCGGGACACGGGACGCACCCTCTCGGTGGCGGCGGGGACGGACCGCGTCAGCCTAGCGACGCCCCGCACGGGCGCTGCGGACCGCGGTGCCCGGGAACGACGAAGGGCCCGGTCTCCCGACCGGGCCCTTCGCGCGTCACGTACCCCCGACCGGATTCGAACCGGCGCTACCGCCGTGAGAGGGCGGCGTGCTAGGCCGCTACACAACGGGGGCATGTCCTTCGGTGAGCCTCGCGGCCCGCCTGTGACGACTCGGAGACTCTAGCGAAGCCTTCGTCTCATTCAAAATCCGGGCCCTGCGGGCCCGGATCTCGCTGGGATACTAGGACTCGAACCTAGACTAACTGGACCAGAACCAGTCGTGCTGCCAATTACACCATATCCCATGGTCAGGCCCCTGGTGGGGCCGAGGAGAGACCATACACGCGACCCCGGGACCCGATCAAAACGGCCGAGTCCGCGGCGCGCGCCAGGCCCATCCCGCGGTGCACCAGCACCGCGAGCGCGAGGTAGACGAGGGTCTGCGTGAGGGTGACGGGCAGCGTCAGCCAGCTGCCCCCGCTGGGCGTCAGCACCTCGTCCATGTCGCCCACCGCGAGCGCGAGCCCGAAGGCGAACCAGTTGTTCATCACGTGCATGGCGATGGACGCCTCGAGGCCTCCGGTGCGGATGACCAGGTAGCCCGCCATCACCCCGAACGCGAGCCGGTCGAAGAACACCGGCGGGCTCTGCGCCCCGTGCGCCAGGGCGAAGAGCACCGCGGGCACGACGATCGCGACGGCCGTGGCGACCCGGGGCGAGGAGAAGATGCCGCCCGCGACCTGGGTGACGTAGCCGCGGAACAGGTACTCCTCCCCCGCCGCCTGGAACGGCGTGACGAGCAGCACGACGAACAGGAAGTTGCGGGTCGTCTCGGTGAAGGCGTTGAGCGAGCCCACCTCGGAGCCCTCGGGCACCGCGCCGGGGTCGAGCGCGCTCACCAGCACGGAGACGACGAGGCTGGCCACGAGGGCCACCACCGACAGCCCCGCGCAGGCCAGGAAGTAGCCCCAGCGCATCCGGGGCGCCACCGACGTCGTCCAGCCCGGCCGCAGGCCGTGCAGGTACCGCGTGACGAGCCACACGACCGGCGTGAGCAGCGCCAGGGTCGAGAGCAGGTAGGCGAGCGACAGCGGCGTCACCGTGTCGAGCGACAGCATCTGGTCGACCCCGTCCCCCACGTCCGCGCCCACCACGGCGAGGCCGAGGGCGAAGAGCGCGAGCGTGACCATCGACAGCACGAGCACCATCGACACGGCGGCGACGACCACGCCCACCACCGGGCGCCACCAGCCCCGGTCGCCCGCCCGGTGCAGCCGGTGGTACTCCAGGGGCGGGTACGCCGCCGCGAACTCCTCGGCGCTGAGCGTCACCGCCCCGCGCGGGGCGGGCGCCGTGCCCGCCGGGCCCACCGGCCCGGTCTCCGGCGGGTACGACGGCTGCTGCGAGCCCGGGGACTGGCCCGGGGGCGGGCCCGGGGGCGGGCCCGGGGGCTGGCCCGGGGGTGGCAGGGGGTGGCTCATCGCTCCAGCGCGCTCCGCAGCCGTGTGAGCCCGCGCTCGCGCCCGAGCAGCTCGAGCGACTCGAACAGGGGCGGCGACACCCGGCGGCCGGTGACGGCGACCCGCACCGGACCGAAGGCGTTGCGGGGCTTGAGGCCCCGGCCCTCGACGAGGGCGACGCGCAGCGCCTCCTCGATGGCGGCGGTGGTCCACTCCGCCAGGGGCTCGAGCGCGTCGTACGAGGCCTGCACGACCGCGATGCCGTCCTCGGTCAGCACCTTCTCGACGTCGGCGGGCTCGCGGGTGAACGCGGCCTCGTCGACGAGGAGGAAGCCGAGCATGTCGACGACCTCGGTGAGCTTGTTGATCCGCTCCGCCACGAGCGGCATGGCGCCGGCCAGCAGCGCGTCCTGCTCGGGGGTGGGCGGGTCCGCCACGAGGCCGGACTGCACGAGGAACGGCACGCAGCGCCGCGTCACCTCGGGCACGCCGAGCATGCGCAGGTGGTCGCCGTTGATGGCCTCGCACTTCTTGAGGTCGAAGCGCGCGGGGTTCGGGTTCACCCGGCTGATGTCGAAGGCGTCGACCATCTCGTCGAGCGTGAAGACGTCGCGGTCCTCGGCGATCGCCCACCCCAGCAGCGCCAGGTAGTTGAGCAGGCCCTCGGCGAGGAACCCCTGGTCGCGGTAGGCCAGGAGGTGGGCCTCGGGGTCGCGCTTCGACAGCTTCTTGTTGCCCTCGCCCATCACGTAGGGCAGGTGGCCGAAGCGCGGCGTCGTGCCGTTGCCGACCCCGACGGCGGCGAGCGCGTCGTACAGCGCCACCTGGCGGGGCGTCGAGGACAGCAGGTCCTCGCCGCGCAGGACGTGGGTGATCTCCATGAGCGCGTCGTCGACCGGCGCGACGAGGGTGTAGAGCGGGTCGCCGTTGGCCCGGCACAGCGCGTAGTCGGGCACGAACTCGGTCTCGAAGGTGATCTCGCCGCGCACCAGGTCGTCGAAGGTGATCGAGCCCTCGGGCATCCGGAACCGCACGACGGGCGCCCGGCCATCGGCGCGGAACGCCGCCACCTGCTCGTCGCTCAGCTCGCGGCAGAACCCGTCGTACCCCATGACCTTGGACCCGGCGGCCTTGCGGCGCGCGGTGACCTCGTCGGTGGTGCAGTAGCAGTCGTAGGTGTAGTTGCTGGCTCGCAGCTTCGCGAGCACGTCGCGGTAGAGCTCGCCGCGCTCGCTCTGGCGGTACGGCGCGAACGGGCCGCCGATCTCCGGGCCCTCGTCCCAGTCGAGCCCGAGCCAGCGCAGCACCTCGAGCAGCGAGGTGTAGGACTCCTCGGTGTTGCGGGCCGCGTCGGTGTCCTCGATGCGGAACACGAACGTGCCGCCCGCGCCGTGGCGGGCGTGGTGGCGAGCGAACGCCCAGTTGAACAGGGCCGTGCGGGCCAGGCCGACGTGCGGGCTGCCCGTCGGCGACGGCGCCATGCGCACGCGCACGGGGCGGTCGCTGGCCAGGGCGGGGGTCGTGCTCATCGGGAGACCACCTTGTTCGTCAGCGCGCCCAGGCCGTCGACGACGACCTCGACCTCGTCGCCGGGGAGCATGGGACCGACGCCCTCAGGGGTGCCGGTGAGGATGAGGTCGCCGGGCAGCAGGGTCATGACGCTGCTGACGTGGGCGACCAGGGCGGGGATGTCGAAGATCATGTCGGCCGTCGACCCGTCCTGCACGACGTCGCCGTTGAGGAAGGTGCGCACGCGGCGGCCCTGGCTGAAGTCGTGGGGGTCGAGGTCGGTCTCGACCCAGGGCCCGATCGGGCAGAACGTGTCGAAGCCCTTGGCGCGGGTGAACTGCACGTCGCCCTTCTGCAGGTCGCGGGCGGTCACGTCGTTGGCGATGGTGTAGCCGAAGATGACGTCGGTGGCCTTCTCGGCCGGCACGTCGCGGCAGATGCGGCCGATGACGACGGCGACCTCGCCCTCGTACTGCACGTTCGTCGACTGCGACGGGTAGGCGATCGCGTCACCGGGGCCGACGACGGAGGTGTTGGGCTTGAGGAACATGAGCGGCTCGCTCGGCACGTCGTTGCCGAGCTCGGCGGCGTGCGCGGCGTAGTTGCGCCCGATGCCCACCACCTTGCTGCGCGGCAGCACCGGCGCGAGGAGCCGCACGTCGGCGAGCCGGTGCTCCTCGTCCAGCAGCTTGATGCCGACGTAGAGCGGGTCGCCGGCGAGGGCCACGATCGTGGCGTCCTCGGCCAGCTGGCCGTGCTCGTCGAGGTCGCCGGTCACGACGCCGTACTGGGGGTCTTCTGAGGCTGCGAAGCGGACGATGCGCACCCGGTGAGCCTAGCGAGGTCGCGCGGCGGCCCCGCACCGATGCCGGTCGACCCCCGGCGCGCACCTACCCTGGCTCCTCGTGGAGGTGCTGGACCCGGACGACCTGGCCCGTCGCCGCGCGGCCCACGAGGCCCGCGTCGACGCGTTCACCGCTCCCCACCTGGCCCGGCGCGCGGAGCGCGTGAAGCACCCGGTGCACGACTTCCTCTTCACCTACTACTCCCAGCGCCCCGCGCAGCTGCGGCGCTGGCACCCGGGCGCCGGGGTGGCCGTGCCCGCGGCGGCGGGTGCGTCGTACCGGGGGCTGAAGGGGTACGGCGAGCTCGACGTCCCCGGCCACCCCGGCGCCGTGGGGGTCACCGCGGCGCACGTCGCGAGCCAGCGTCCGCTGCTCGAGGGACTGCTGCGCCTGCTGCGGGCGACGGCCGCGCGAGCGCCGAGCTTCGGCTGCTTCGGGCTGCACGAGTGGGCGATGGTCTACCGGCTCACCCCCGAGCAGGTGCTGCACGCGGACTGGCCGCTGCGCCTCGGCGCGGCCGGCACCGACGCGGTCGTCGAGGGGCACAAGGTGACCTGCTCGCACTTCGACGCGTTCCGGTTCTTCACCCCTCCGGCCCGCCCGCTCAACCTCCTGTCCCCCGCCGCCGACGACCGCCCGGCGTTCGAGCAGCCGGGCTGCCTGCACGCGGGCATGGACCTCTACAAGCACGCGTTCCGGCTGAGCCCGATGATCTGCTCCGACCTCGTCGCGGACTGCTTCGCGCTGGCCCGCGACATCCGCGAGCTCGACATGCGCGCCGCGCCCTACGACCTGCGCGACCTGGGCTTCGAGCCCGTGCCGATCGAGACGGCCGAGGGCAAGGCGACGTACGTCGCGGCGCAGCGCGCCTTCGCCGAGCGCGGCGCGCCGCTGCGGGCCCGGCTGGTCGAGGAGTGCGAGCGGCTGCTCGCTCCCCTGCCCGTGTGACGCGGCGGCGCCCTGGAGCGCGAGCCGGTCGCACTGCGCGGAGGTCCGCTGCGCGACGTCTGCGCAGCAGACCTCCGCGGAGAGGTCCGCGCCCGGGAGAGCCGGGTGCGGACGGCCGCGCCCGTGCGTAGCGTCGGGCCGTGACCACGCCCGACCCCTCCCCCGCCGCCGGCGCCGACCGCGTCCTGCGGCAGTTCATCGCGGACGACGGCTCGCTGCACACCATGCCGACGAAGCGGGCGAAGCGGTTGGTCGTGCTCGACCACGTGGTGCAGGCGTTCGAGCTCGGCGTCGTCTACCCCGAGACCGAGGTGAACGCGGTGCTGCGCCGGTTCCACCCGGACGTGGCCGCGCTGCGGCGCTACCTCGTCGACGACGCGTTCCTGACCCGGGACGCCGGTCACTACTGGCGCTCGGGCGGCACGGTCGACCTCGGCTGAGCGCGCCGGGAGGTCGAGCCCTCGCCGGCCGGCAGCGCCGCGCAGGTCAGGGGACGGGGATGATCCCGTCGTGCCACCCCTCGAGGGGCCCCTCGGACGCCAGCACCCGCACCAGCAGCGACGGGTCGGCCGGGCCCGGCTCCGGCACGAAGGTCCACTCGGTGCGGGCGAACGCGTCGACCAGGCTGCCGCCGGGGGCGCTGGGCAGGTGGAGCGCCGAGGCCCACACCTGCCGCGCCAGCTCGGTCGCGGCCTCGTCCCCGACGTACGGCGGGCGCTCCGGCCCGGTGAGCACCAGCTGCACGCCCGGGGTGCCACCCCGCACCAGCCGGGCCAGCGTCGTCAGCGCGGGGGTCTCCCACCCGGTGGGGGCGTCGGCGAGCACCACGACGACGGGGCGCAGCACCTGCGGGTCGAGCGCGTCGAACGCGCCCGCCTCCCGCGCCGCGTCGACCAGCGCGGTACGACGCTCGAGGTCGCCGAGGAGACGCGTGAGGGCGGGCGGGGTCGTCACCGACGGGGCGGCGAGCCCCGGCGGCAGCCCGAACGAGCCGCGGGTGCGGGCGAGGTCGACGAGCACGATGCGCGGGCGGCCGGTACGCATCGCCAGGGCCGCCCGCACGCCGAGGAGGGCCGCCACCCGGTCGGCCGCGCCCTCCCCGCCGTCGTCGGTGGTCACGAGCACCGGCCGCGCCGGGACCGGGAGCACCATCGGCAGCGCGAAGTCGGTGTCGGGCAGGCCGGGGACCGTGAGGTGCCCCGCCCGGAACGCCCGCGCCGAGTCCCCCGGGCCCGGGGGCCGCGTGGCCACGACGTCCCAGCGCGCGAGGGCGGCGGGGAACGTGCGCTCTAGCCCCTCCACCTCGGTGCGCAGGGTCGCGAGGTCGCGCACGTGGGCCTGGCGGGCACGGGCGACGAGGTCGTCGCGTCGGGCCTGCGCCGCGGCGCGCGCGGCGTCGCCGGCTGCGGACAGGCGCAGGGCCGGGTCGCCGACGATGCGCTCCAGCTCGGCCTCGAGCGTGCGGTCGGCGAACTGCGTGCTCGACTCGTACGACGCGCGACTGCGCGCGGTGTCCTCCAGCACCATCCCGACCAGCTGCGCGGCCCGGTCGGGATCGACGAGCTCCCCGGGGGCCGCGGGTGGCGGTGCGGCGGGCGGCGGTGCGGCGGGCGGCGGTGCGGCGGGCG
>NZ_JAHWBL010000036.1:0-34334 GCF_029493445.1 Nocardioides sp. ChNu-99
GGGCACGGGTGCGGCGGCGGCGCCGGCGGCGGGCGCGGCACCGGTGGCGGATGCGGGTGCGGCGGCGGCCGGGCCGGCGGTGGCGGGGAAGGGGTCGGGCATGGCGGAGCCATCGTCACACGGGCGCGCCGCCCCGCACATCGGGACGATCCCCGAGCCAACCCCGACCCGCGGGAGGCGACGCCCGGCCCATCCCCGGGGCAGGATCAGGGGCGTCCCCGATGGTCGGGAGACCCGCGGCGCACGAGGCTGGGACGCATGACGACGACACACGACGAGGCACCCGCCTCCCCCGGCGGGCCCCGGCCCGGCGACGCCCACGACCACGGCCCCCGCGTGACGGGGGCGCAGGTGCGCGACCTGCGCCGGCTGCGGCGCTGCCGGGACGACCGCTACGTGGCCGGGGTCGCGGGCGGGCTGGCCCGCCACCTCGACCTCGACCCCCTCGTCCTGCGTGTCGCGCTGGCCGTGCTCGTGCTGTTCGGCGGCAGCGGTCTGCTGCTGTACGGCGCCCTGTGGCTGCTGGTGCCCTCGGACGACACCGAGGAGGCGGTCGTCCCGCTCGACGACCGCAGCCGCGCGGTCGCGCTCGCCGTCGCGGGGGCCCTGGCGGCGCTCGCCCTCCTCGGCGACCTCGTCGAGGGCTGGGTGCCCTGGCCCTTGCTACTGGTGCTGCTCGTCGTCGCGCTCGTGGTGGGCGGCCACCAGCGCCGCTCGACCGCCCGCACGCCCGGCTCCGGCCCCGCGACCACCACGGGCACGCCGTACCCGGGGACCCACCCCGGGGGCGACGCCGCGGCCGGGCACCCGCCGTACCCGTCCGTGCCGCGGTACGTCGCGCCGCAGCGTCCGCGGAACCCGCTGCGCCGCGGCCCCCTGCTGTTCTGGTTCACCGGCGCGCTCGTGACGTTCGGCGTGGGGCTCCTGGCCCTGGTCGACGTCGCGGGCCTCGCCGTGACGCCGTCGGCCTACCCGGCCCTCGCACTCGCCGTGGTCGGCACGATGCTGGTGGTCGGGGCGTTCTACGGCCGCGCCGGCGGGCTCGTCCTGGTCGGCCTCGTCCTGGCCGGGGTCACGGCCGTGACGGCCGCGGCCGAGGAGGCCAGCGCCGGGGAGCGCGTGGTCGTGCCGTCGGGCGCCGACGGGGTCCAGGACCGCTACCGGCAGGGAGCGGGCGACCTGCGGGTCGACCTGTCCGGCGTGCGGGACGCCGACCGGCTGGCCGGGCGCACCGTGCGGATCGAGGCGGGGGCCGGGCGGGTCGAGGTGGTCCTGCCGGCCGGGCTCGACGCCGAGGTCTTCGTCGACGTCGGCCTGGGCGGCGCCGACGTGCTCGGGCGGGTCGAGGACGGGCCGGGCGTGCAGCTGCGCGAGGCCCACGACGCGCCCGGCACGACACCCGGGGTGCGCACCGAGGAGGCCCTCGGCCTCGACATCAGCCTCGGGCTCGGCGACGTCGTGGTGGTGACCCCGTGAGCGCCCCGCACCCGCCGCTCCCCGAGCCGGACCACACCCAGCCGCTGACGACGAGCAGCACGAGCAGGACGGAGACGACCGTGGCCACTCCCACCGCGACCGACGGGTCCGACCAGACCGAGGGGACCGAGCGGATGGAGGGGGCCGAGCAGCCGGCCGGCACCTGGCTGGAGGCCGGGCGGCACCCGGTGAACGTCGGCCACCTCGTCATGGGGGTGGCGTTCCTGGGCCTCACCCTGGTGTGGGCGCTGCTGGTCTCCGGCGCGGTCGAGGCGGTGGACGCCCGCTGGCTGCTGCCGCTGCCGTGGCTCGCGGCCGGGGGCGCCGGCATGGCCGCCACCGTGGTGGCGGCCCGCCGGCACCGCTGACTCAGCGCCGCCGGCGCGGCTGCTCGGCCACCCAGGCGTCGCGGGCCCGGACCGCGATGTCGGGGTGGTCGGCGAACAGCACGTCGACGCCCGCGTCGAGGAACGCCCGCGACTCGGCCGCGAGGTCGCCGTGGGCGTTCGGGTCGGTGCCGATCCGGAAGTTCGTCGCCATGAACTGGTTCTCCGCCCGCAGGGTCCACACGACGACCTCGAGCCGGGCGCGGTGCGCGTCGCGCACCAGCGAGCTCGGGGCACCCGTCGCGCCCGTCGCGGGGTTCCGCGGCAGCACGCGGTCCTTGTGCGGCGCGACGTGCTCGGCGTACCGGGCGATCTGGCGGAGACCGGCCGGGGTGACGAGGTCGTCGTACGTGCGGGGGTCCCCGGCCGCGACCAGGTCGTACGGCGCGCCGGCGGCGTCGACGAGCTGGGCCAGGGGCACGTCGGTGAGGCGGTCGAGGTCGCGCAGGTTCTGCGTCTCGAACGACTGCACGACCACGTCGTCGCGGCGGCTGTCGAGGCCGTGCTCGTCGAGCGTGGCCACCAGCGGCTCCTCGAGGCTGAGGCCGATGGAGTCGAAGTACGTCGGGTGCTTGGTCTCCGGCGCGACCGTGATGTCGCGGCCCACCTCGCGGGACTCCGCGGCCACGAAGGTCAGCACCTCGTCGAGCGTGGGCACCTCGTAGAGGCCGTCGTACGCCGTGTTCCCCGGCCGCACCTGCGGCAGCCGCTCGACCGCGCGGAGCGTCTTGAGCTCGGCGAGGGTGAAGTCCTCGGTGAACCAGCCGGTGACGGCCCGGCCGTCGATGGTCTTCGTGGTGCGACGGTCGGCGAACTCCGGGTGGTCGGCGACGTCCGTCGTGCCGCTGATCTCGTTCTCGTGGCGCGCGACCAGCACGCCGTCGCGGGTGCTGACGAGGTCGGGCTCGATGGCGTCGGCGCCCTGGGCGATGGCGAGCTCGTAGGCCGCCAGCGTGTGCTCGGGGCGGTAGCCGGAGGCGCCACGGTGCCCGAAGACCTCGGGCTGGTCGTGGCGGCCGTTCCCGTGGCCGTTCCCGTGGCCGTTCCCGTGGCCGTTCCCGTGGCCGCGGTCGGCGGCCTGCGCGGGGGTGGCGGCACCGGCGGGTGCGGTGGGGGCGACGAGGGCGAGAGCGGCCGTGGCGACGACGGCCGGCGTGGCGGTGCGCAGGGCCCGCGACAGGGCCCGCGGCAGGGTGCGAGAGGGGTTCCGAGAGGTCATGCGGTCCACCCGAACGCAGCCGGGCGACGCAGCCCGGTCACCGCGGTGGCGCCCGCGTGACCCTGGGACGACCCGTGGATGAACCGGCTGCGGGTGGCCGCGGGTCAGCCCCGGGACAGCGGCGCGTCGGTCAGGGAGCCGGCGAGGTCGACCAGCTCGTCCTCGTCGAGGCTGCCGTAGACCACGGCCACCGCCGGCGCCTCGGCCTCGGCGGCGGGCAGGGCCCGCACGAGGGCGGTGTCCGAGCCCTCGGTCCACACGCCCCACCCTCCGGCGACCGCGGTGGTGGAGGAGGACACCTCGACGCTCCCGTCCGCCTCGCGGTCCTCGCCGAGCACGGTGTCGAGCACCGCCTCCTGGTCGGCGAGCGTCACCTTGACCCCGGCGAAGCGCTCGCCGTCGACGAGCATGCCGAGGGTCCACTCCGGCTCGTCGCCGAAGGGGAGCCGGGCGGAGGTGGCCTGCCACCCGTCGGGCAGCTCGGCCGGGTAGAGCACGGGGAAGCCCGACTCCTGGCCGGCGCGCACCGCCGAGAGGTAGTCGACCTCCTCCACGGGCGCGACGGACTCGGGCTCGGCGCGGAAGAAGTCGCGGAAGACGACGAACGCCACGACCGCCAGCACCAGCACGATCATCGACCCGACGAGTCCCCCGACGTTGCGCTCGTACCGGCCGGGCTTGCCCACGGGGGCGGGTCGGGAGGGTTCGCTCACGGCGCCCATCCTCCCACCCGCGGCGCGACGTCCCGCAGCCGCCGCCCGGGCGCCAGCATCCGCGGGGCCGTGGTTCCGCGGATGCGGGCGCCGGGGCCGCCCAGACCCGCGGATCCGCCCGATCACGCTGCTACTCACCGCACCTGCGGCATGATGGCTCCTCGTGGACACCTACCGCGTGGCCGAGGCCGCCGCCCTCCTCGGCGTGAGCGACGACACCGTGCGCCGCTGGATCGACGCCGGGCGCCTGCCCGCGCGGCGCGAGGGCGGCCGGACGGTGGTCGACGGCCCGGAGCTCGCGGCGTACGCCGCCCGCGAGGCCGACCAGCAGCCCGACGACGCCCGCGCCGGCGCGGTGAGCGCCCGCAACCGGCTGCCGGGCATCGTCACGCGGGTCGTCGCCGACACGGTGATGGCACAGGTCGAGATGGTCTGCGGGCCCTTCCGGGTCGTGTCGCTGATGAGCGCCGAGGCGGCCCGCGAGCTGGGCCTCGAGCCCGGCGCCCGCGCCGTCGCGTCGGTCAAGTCCACCACCGTCGTCGTCGAGCGCCCCTGATGCGCCCGGCCCCGCCTCCCACCGGCCGACCGATCGGAGCCCTCGTGCCCCTCCCCCGCACCCGCCGCCCGCTCGGCGCCGCCCTCGCCGCGCTCGTGGTGCTCCCCCTCGCGGCGTGCGGCTCCGACGCAGGTACGACGGGGGGCGACGACGCGCGCACCCTCACCGTCCTCGCGGCCGCGTCCCTGACGGGCACCTTCACCGAGCTGGCCGAGCAGTTCGAGGCCGAGCACGAGGGCGTCAGCGTCGACCTGGTGCTCGACTCCTCGGGCACCCTGGCGGACCAGGCCGCGCAAGGCGCGCCGGGCGACGTGCTGGCGACGGCCGACACCGCCTCGATGGAGCGCGCCGGGGACGCCCGGGCCGACGACCCGGCCGTCTTCGCCACGAACGAGCTGGTGCTCGTCACCCCCGCCGCGAACCCGGCCGGCGTCACGGGCATCGCGTCCCTCGACGACGACGCCGTCACCTACGTCGTGTGCGTCGAGACCGCCCCCTGCGGGGTCCTCGCCGCGCAGGCGCTGGCCGACGCGGGCGTCACGCGCGAGCCGGCGAGCCTAGAGCGCGACGTCAAGGCCACGCTGGCGCGGGTGAGCGAGGACGAGGCCGACGCCGGGCTGGTCTACCGCACCGACGCCCGCGCCGCCGGCGCCGACGTCGCGACGTTCGACCTCCCGGGGTCCCTCGTCACCGCGTACCCCGTCACCACGCTGGCGCAGAGCGCCCATCCCGACCTGGCGGCGGAGTTCGTCGACCTGGTCCTGTCCGAGGCCGGCGCCGACGTGCTGGGCGCCGCCGGGTTCGGGCCCCCGTGAGCGACCGGGCGACCCTGGGACGGCCGCCGGCGCTGCTGTGGGTGCCCGCCGCGCTGGCGGTGGTCTTCCTGGCCGTGCCGCTGCTCGCCCTCGTGCTCGCGACGCCCTGGTCGTCCCTGCTCGCCGACCTGCGCTCCCCCGACGTGCTCGCCGCCCTGCGGCTGAGCGCGCAGACCTCGCTGGCCACGGTCGTCGCGTGCCTGGTGCTCGGCACTCCCCTGGCGTGGGTGCTGGCCCGTGTCGACTTCCCCGGCCGCGGCCTCGTGCGGGCGCTCGTCACCGTCCCCCTCGTGCTCCCGCCCGTCGTCGCCGGCGTCGCCCTCATCGCGGCGCTGGGACGCAGCGGCCTGGTCGGCGGGCCGCTCGACGCGGCCACGGGGCTGACCCTGCCCTTCACCACCGCCGCGGTCGTGGTGGCGCACACGTTCGTGTCGCTGCCCTTCTACGTCATCAGCGTCGAGGGGGCCCTGCGCTCCGCCGGGGAGGGCTTCGACGAGGTGGCCGCCGGCCTCGGCGCGACCCGGTGGTACACCTTCCGCCGCGTCACGCTCCCGCTGGCCCTGCCCGGCGTCGTCGCCGGGTCGGTGCTCGCCTGGGCGCGCTCGCTCGGCGAGTTCGGCGCCACCGTGACGTTCGCCGGCAACTACCCCGGCACCACCCAGACGATGCCGTCGCGCATCTACGCGGTCTACCTCGCCGACCCCGAGGCGGCGCGCACGCTCGCGATGATCCTGCTGCTCGTGTCGGTGGGGGTGCTCGCGCTGCTGCGCAACCGGTGGCTCACAACCGGCGCCGCCCCACGGGTCGGGACGGGGGTAGTGGCGTGAGCGGGCTGGTCGCCGACCTCGACGTGCCCGGGCGGCTGCGGGCCGCCGTACGGGCGGAGGAGGGTGACGTGCTCGTCGTCGTCGGCCCCAACGGGTCGGGGAAGACGACCCTGCTGCGCTGCCTCGCCGGCCTGCTCCCCGGTGGCCCCGCCGAGGTGGCGGTCGCCGTGGGCGGCCGTTGCTGGACCTCCCCCCTGCTGCTCCCCCGCGACCGGCGGGTCGGGTACGTCGTGCAGGGCCAGGCCCTCTTCCCGCACCTCGACGCCCGGGAGAACGTGGCCTTCGGGCTGCGCGCCCGCGGGGTGGAGCGCCGCGCGGCCCGCGACCGGGCCGACGCCGAGCTCGAGCGGCTCGGCGTCGGGCACCTCGCCGAGCGGCGGCCCGGCGAGCTCTCCGGGGGCCAGGCGCAGCGGGTCGCGATCGCGCGGGCCCTGGCCACCGACCCCGAGCTCCTGCTCCTCGACGAGCCGTTCGCCGGCCTCGACGTCGGGGTGGCCGCCACCCTGCGGGTGGAGCTCGCCCGCCACCTCGCGACGTACGGCGGCACCACCGTCCTCGTCACCCACGACGCCGTCGACGCGCTCGCCCTCGGCACGCGGATGCTGGTGCTCGAGGACGGCCGCGTGGCGCAGGAGGGCACGCCGGCCGAGGTGGCCGCCCGTCCCCGCACCGACCACGTGGCCCGGCTCGTGGGCCTCAACCTGGTGCCCGCCGGGCCGGCCGGGCTCGCGGCCTTCCGGCCCAGCGCCGTCACGCTGTCACCCGGCGCCCCCACCGCGCCGTCGGGCTCGGCGCGCCTGCGCTGGCGCGGGCGGGTCGAGCAGGTCGTCCCGTACGGCGACGGGGTCCGCGTGTCCGTGCGCACCTCCGGCGACGGACCGGACGCCCTCCTGGCCGACGTCACGGCCGCCGCGGTGGCCGAGCTGGGCCTGCACCCGGGGGTCGAGGTCTGGGCGAGCGCGAAGGAGACGGCCGTGACCCGCTACCCGGCCGGTGCCGCCGACGACGCCGCCCCGACGCTACGATCCGGCCATGGCGACTGATCCCTCGACGGTGTCCGACCTGCCCGAAGACCTGCGGGTCGAGCCGGAGGCGCCCGACCGCAACCTCGCGCTCGAGCTCGTGCGGGTCACGGAGGCGGCCGCCATGGCGGCGGGGCGCTGGGTCGGCAAGGGCGACAAGAACGGCGCCGACGGCGTCGCCGTCAACGCCATGCGCGTCATGATCTCGAGCGTCGGCATGAACGGCACGGTCGTCATCGGCGAGGGCGAGAAGGACGACGCCCCGATGCTCTACAACGGCGAGCGCGTCGGCAACGGCACCGGCCCGGAGTGCGACGTGGCCGTCGACCCGATCGACGGCACCACCCTGACCGCGAAGGGCATGGCCAACGCCGTCGCCGTGCTGGCCGTCGCCCCGCGCGGGTCGATGTACGACCCCTCCGCCGTCTTCTACATGGAGAAGCTGGTGACGGGCCCCGAGGCCGCCGACGTCGTCGACATCCGCCTCCCCGTCGCCGAGAACATCGCCCGCGTCGCGAAGGCCAAGCGCTCGGGCGTCGAGGACGTCACCGTCGTGCTGCTGGACCGCCCGCGCCACGAGCAGATGGCGCAGGAGATCCGCGACGCCGGGGCCCGCATCAAGTTCATCACCGACGGCGACGTCGCCGGCGCCATCGCCGCTGCCCGGCCCGGCTCCGGCGTCGACCTCCTCCTCGGCGTCGGCGGCACCCCCGAGGGCATCATCACGGCCTGCGCGATGAAGTGCCTGGGCGGCACCATCCAGGGCCGCCTGTGGCCCACCGACGACGAGGAGCGCCAGCGCGCCCTCGACGCCGGGCACGACCTGGACCCCGACCACGTGCTCCACACCGACGACCTCGTCACGGGCGACGACTGCTTCTTCGTGGCCACGGGCATCACCGACGGCGAGCTCATGCGCGGCGTGCGCTACTCCGGCGGCGGGGCCACCACCGACTCGCTCGTCATGCGTTCGCGCAGCGGCACCATCCGCCAGGTCGTCTCCGAGCACCGGCTCAGCAAGCTGCGCGCCTACTCCGCCATCGACTTCGAGCGCTGAGCCCGTCGGGAGCGGCTGTCATCATGGCGGGCATGGCCCCGGACGACCCCGCCCGCACCCCCGAGACCGCCCCCGAGACCGCCCCCGAGACCGCCCCCGAGACCGCCCCCGAGACCGCCGACGAGACAGCGGCGGACGTCGGGGCGGAGGAGCACCTCGACGCCGGTCTGGCGCCCGAGCCGGAGGACGTGGAGCCGGGGACCGACCTGCCGCCCGGGCTGGCCGCCGTACCCCGCTCGCCGGAGTCGTTCGCGCCGGTGCGCGACGACCTCGAGCTCTGCTACCAGACGTACGGCGACACCGGGGACCCGCCGGTGCTCCTCGTCATGGGGCTCGGCGGCCACATGACGTGGTGGCCCGACGAGCTGTGCCGGATGATCGCGGCCGAGGGCTACTTCGTCGTGCGCTACGACAACCGGGACGTCGGCCGGTCGACCCGGGTGGCCGAGCGCGTGGGCAAGGCCGCGATCGTGCGCGCCTTCCTCGGCCTGCCGGTGCACGTGCCCTACACGATGGCCGACCTGGCCGAGGACGCCGTGCTGCTCCTCGACCACCTCGGCATCGACCGGGCGCACGTGGCGGGGGTCTCGATGGGCGGCATGATCGCCCAGACCCTGACGGTCGACCACCCGGAGCGGGTGCTGTCGCTGACCTCGATCATGTCCACGACCGGCAACCGCCGTGTGGGCTGGCAGCACCCGCGGCTGCTGCCCGTGCTCGTCGCCCCGCGCCGCCCCGACCTGGAGTCGTACGTCGCGAGCACCGCCATGATGGCCCGCCTCATCGGCTCGCCGGCCTACACCGACACCGACGACGCAGTGCGCTCGCGGGCCGTGGAGACCCACGGGCGGGGCGTCAGCGGGTCCGGGATCCTGCGGCAGATGGGGGCGATCCTCACGCAGCCCGACCGCACGGCGAAGCTGCGCGAGGTGCGGGTGCCCGTCACCGTGCTGCACGGCAAGCAGGACCGGATGGTGCACCCCTCGGGCGGGCGGGCGACCGCCGCGGCCGTTCCCGGCGCGCGGCTCGTGCTCGTCGCCGGGATGGGCCACGACCTCCCCCGCGGTCTCTTCCCCTCGTTCGCCGACGCCATCACCAGCACGGCCCGTCGGGCGACCCGCGCCACCGCCTGAGGACCGCCTGAGGCGCCCCTGAGGGGGCGGGGGGCGCGCCGTACCCATCCCTGGTCCGCACATACCCCCTCCGCACCGCCCGACCCCCTTTCTGACCTGGGGTTACGCTCACGAGACGTTCCGTGGCACCAGGGGCGGCCGGGGTGCTGGACAACGCCGCCGCGAAGGTCTAGACCTGAGGGCCACACAACTCAATGGAGAGGGAGTGGCACATGGGTGGCCCCCATCCCCGTCTCGGACGGAGGGTCGGCGCGGCGGCGACGCTCGTGCTGGCGGCGAGCACGCTCACCGCGTGCGGCAGCTCCGGCAAGCCGACGCTGAACTGGTACATCAACCCCGACGGCCAGGCGACCTTGACGTCGCTGGCCGAGCGGTGCAGCACGGACGACTACGACATCGAGATCCAGCTGTTGCCCACGGGCGCCACGGACCAGCGCACGCAGCTCGCGCGCCGGCTCGCCGCGTCGGACAGCTCGACGGACCTGATGAGCCTCGACCCGGTCTTCGTGCCGGAGTTCGCGAGCGCCGGCTGGCTCCTGGAGCTGCCCGAGGACGTGGCCTCGGCCGTCGTCGACGACGACGTCCTCGCCGGTCCCGCGGAGACCGTGACCTGGGAGGACGGCGTCTACGCCGCGCCGCAGTGGGCGAACACGCAGGTGCTCTGGTACCGCCAGTCGCTCGCCGACGCGGCCGGCATCTCCGAGGACCTCGAGGCCGGCACCGCGACCTGGGAGCAGGTCATCACCGCCGCGTCCGAGAACGGCGCGACCGTGGGGGTGCAGGCCGACCGCTACGAGGCCTACATGGTGTGGATCAACGCGCTGGTGCAGGGCGCCGGCGGCGAGATCGTCAGCAACACCGAGGCCGGCGTCGACGCCGAGGTCGAGATCGACTCCGAGGCCGGACGGGCGGCCGCCGCGGTCGTCCAGCAGCTCGCCGACTCCGAGGCCGCGCAGTCCGACCTCTCCGTCTCCCGCGAGGGCACCTCGCTCGGCGCCATGTTCGCCGAGGGCAGCCCGGGCGAGTTCATGACCAACTGGACGTTCGTCTACAAGAACTACGAGCCCAGCGAGACCAACACGGTCGTCACCGAGGAGCAGTTCGGGGACCTCGCGTGGGCCCGCTACCCGCGCACCGTCGAGGGCGAGGCGTCCAAGCCCCCCGTCGGCGGCATCAACATCGGGGTCGGGGCCTTCACCGAGCACCAGGACCACGCCCTCGAGGCCGCCCAGTGCGTCACCGACCCCGAGGCCCAGCTGGCGCTCGCGGTCACCGACGGCCTCATGCCCGCCCGGGCGTCGGTGTACGACGAGCAGGAGCTCGTCGACGCCTACGACCCCACGCTGCTCGAGCTGTTCCGCACGAGCGTCGAGGAGGGCGGCCCCCGCCCGAAGAGCGCGTTCTACAACCAGATCTCGGGCGCCGTGCAGTCGCAGTGGCACTCGCCCTTCGACGTCGACCCCGAGAGCACCCCGCGCGAGTCGGCGGAGTACCTGCGCGAGGTCCTGAGAGGGGAGGCCCTGCTGTGACCCACACCGTGACCGCACCCGCCCCGGAGGCGCAGCGGAAGAAGGCCAGCGACCGGGCCGTGGCCGAGAACAAGCTCGGCATGAAGCTGGTCGCCCCGGCTCTCGTCGTCATGCTCCTCGTCACGGCGTTCCCGATGCTCCAGGCGCTGTGGCTCTCGCTGTCGAACTACGCCCTCACGGCGCCGGACGACCGGTCCTTCGTGGGCCTGCAGAACTACGTGACCGCCCTGACCGACCCGCTGTTCTGGCGCACGATGGCCGTGACGGTCGGCATCATGATCGTCACGGTGTTCTTCGAGCTGATCATCGGGTTCGTGTTCGCCCTGGTGATGCACCGGGTGATCTTCGCGCGCGGCATCATCCGCACGTCGATCCTCATCCCCTACGGCATCATCACGGTCGTCTCGGGCTTCGCCTGGCAGTTCGCCTTCAGCGGCACGAACGGGTTCGTGAACCTGTGGCTGCCGTTCGTCGAGGGCAACTTCAACTGGTTCGGCGAGCAGTTCCCGGCGCTCTTCGCGATCTGCGTCTCCGAGATCTGGAAGACCACGCCGTTCATGTCGCTGCTGCTCCTCGCCGGTCTGGCGCAGGTGTCGGAGGACATGATCGAGGCCGCCAAGGTCGACGGCGCCACGTGGTGGCAGCGCCTGTTCCGGGTGATCCTGCCGAACATGCGGGCCGCGATCATGGTCGCGATCCTGTTCCGCGCCCTCGACGCGTTCCGCATCTTCGACAACATCTTCGTGATGACGGCGGGCGCGGTGGGCACCGAGTCGGTCTCGTTCCTCACCTACCGCCAGGTGATCGAGCAGTTCCAGATCGGCATGGGCTCGGCACTGTCGGTGCTGCTGTTCCTCTCGGTGCTCGTGATCGCCTTCCTCATCGTCAAGCTCTTCCGCGTCGACCTCGCCGCGGCCCGGCAGGAGGGATGAGCGATGGGTAACGGTTCCGCGCTCCGCAAGGCCGGCATCGCCGTCGGCGCACTGCTGATCCTCGTCTGGTGCCTGCTGCCGGTCGCCTGGATCATCTCGCTCTCCTTCAAGTCGCAGGAGTCGATCACCAACGGCAGCCCCGGGTTCTTCCCCGCCGACGGCGGGTTCGCCGGCTGGGACAACTACGTGGCCGCCTGGGAGAACGACCAGTTCCGCCGGGCCATCTTCAACTCGATCGGCATCTCGCTCATCGCGACGCTGCTGTCGGTGATCGTGGCCACGCTCGCGGCGTACGCGATCGCGCGGCTGGAGTTCAAGGGCAAGAAGCTCGTGCTCACCACGGCACTGGCGATCGCCATGTTCCCGGTGGTCTCGCTCGTCGGCCCGCTGTTCGACCTGTGGCGGGCGATCGGGCTCTACGACACGTGGCCCGGCCTGATCATCCCGTACATGTCCTTCACGCTGCCGCTGGCGATCTGGACCCTGTCCGCCTTCTTCCGGGAGATCCCGTGGGAGATGGAGCAGGCCGCCCAGGTCGACGGCGCCACGTCGTGGCAGGCCTTCCGCAAGGTGATCGTGCCGCTGGCGGCACCCGGCGTGTTCACCGCCGCGATCCTCACGTTCTTCTTCGCCTGGAACGACTTCGTCTTCGGGATCTCGCTGACCTCCACCGAGGCCGCGCGACCGATCCCCGCGTCGCTGTCGTTCTTCGTCGGGGCAGATCCGTTCAACCGGCCGGCGTCCCTGCTGGCCGCGGGAGCCGTCATCGCGACGATCCCGATCATCGTCATCGTGCTGGTCTTCCAGCGCAAGATCGTCGCCGGGCTCACGTCCGGCGCAGTGAAGGGATGATTCCGTGGCCGGCATCCAGATGAAGAACATCGTCAAGAAGTACGGCGACGGCTTCCCCGCGGTGAACGACGTCTCCATCGACATCGCGGACGGCGAGTTCGTGATCCTCGTGGGGCCGTCGGGGTGCGGGAAGTCGACGCTGCTGCGGATGATCGTGGGCCTGGAGGACATCACCTCCGGGGACATGGTCATCGGCGAGAAGCGCGTCAACGACCTGGCTCCCCGCGACCGCAACCTGGCGATGGTGTTCCAGAACTACGCGCTCTACCCCCACCTCACCGTCTACGAGAACATCGCGTTCCCGCTGCGGCTGGCGGGCGCCTCCGACGCCGACGTCGACGCGAAGGTCCGTGAGGCATCGGCGACGCTGGAGCTCGACGAGCACCTCGACCGCAAGCCCGGCAACCTGTCGGGCGGTCAGCGCCAGCGCGTGGCCATGGGCCGCGCCATCGTGCGCGACGCCGACGCGTTCCTCTTCGACGAGCCGCTGTCGAACCTCGACGCCAAGCTCCGCGGCCAGATGCGCACGGAGATCGCGCGGCTGCAGAAGAAGCTGGGCATCACCACCGTCTACGTCACGCACGACCAGACGGAGGCCATGACGCTCGGCGACCGCGTCGCGGTCCTCAAGCGGGGCGTGCTGCAGCAGCTCGCGTCGCCGCGGGAGCTCTACGAGAACCCCGGCAACCTCTTCGTCGCTGGCTTCATCGGCTCCCCGCCGATGAACTTCCTGCCGGCCGAGGTGGACGGCACGAAGGTGCAGCTGCCGTTCGGCACCGTCGAGATCCCGGCCGACCGGGCCGAGAAGGTCGCCGGCCGGGGCCTGCTCATCGCGGGCATCCGCCCCGGGGCCTTCGAGGACGCGTCGCTCGTCGACGAGGCGAAGGCGCCGACGGGCTCGACGTTCCGGGCCAAGGTCGAGGTCGTCGAGTGGCTCGGCAACGAGACCTACGCCTACCTGCCGTTCGAGGCGCCGCCGGAGGTCCAGAAGCAGCTCGAGCAGTTGGAGAAGGACCTCGACGGCGACCAGCTGCGCACGCAGCTCGTCATCAGCCTGGACGGCGCGAGCCGCGTCCGCGAGGGCGACGAGGCGGAGATCTGGGTGGACACCTCGCAGATGCACCTGTTCGACCCCGCGACGGGCGAGAACCTGACGGTGGACCGCACCCGCGCCGGGCGCATCCCGGAGCTGGACGGCCCCGCCACCCGCACCACCGCCTGACCCACCGCGAACCGCGACCCGGGCACCGCCCCGGACGCACGACGGCCCCCGGTCCACCAGGACCGGGGGCCGTCGGCGTCTCACTCGAGGAGCTTGCGCTTCCGCCTGCGCTCCCCCGGCATGGCCTTGCGGGTGACGCTCACGCCGCCCATGAGCGCGACCCCGCGGACCCGCACGACGGGCGAGTGCTCGTCGTACTGCGCCTCGACGCGGTCGCGGCCCTGCTCGAAGCCGCCCATGATGCCGACGCCGTCGATGACGACCCGGGTCCAGGCGTTCACGGTGATGTCGACCCCGCCCATCAGCGCGTTGGCGATGATGACGACCTCGCGCGACGCGAAGCGCGCCTCCCGCAGGTCGAGCTCGACCCCGCCCATGAGGGCGAACGCGTTGTGCGTCGGCCCGACCTCCCACACGCCCTTGCGCGAGACCCCGCTCATCACCGCGACGCTCACCGCGTAGTGGTCGGCGGGCACGGGCGCGCCGCCCGTCGACTTCGTGAACGAGACGGGCGACGGCGCCGCCGCCCCCGGTACGGCGAGCCCGCCCCCCGTGGGCGCCTCGCCGGGGAGGTCGGCCAGCAGCGGCACGAGGTCGGCGTAGATCTTGGCGCCGTACGCGGCCTCGAGCCGCTCGTCGAGCTCGTCGGGCTCGAGGCGGCCCTCCCCCGCCGCGTCGCGGAGCAGGTCGGCCACCTTGTGCCGGTCGGCGTCGGAGATGCGCAGCTGGGACGGATCGCTCACGCGCCCCAGCCTAGGTGTCGTGGGCCGGTGCCGGGACCCGACGAAGGTCGGGGTCGGCGGGCGCGAGCGTGCGGGTGAGGGCTCCGGGGGTCCGGGGCTCCGGGGCTCCGGGGCTCCGGGGGTCAGTGGGGCTCGACGTACACCGTGCCGCCGAGCTCGACGAACTCGCGGGACTTCTCCTGCATCCCCGCGAACCGCTCGCGGACGTCGTGGCTGATCCGCATCGAGCAGAACCGCGGGCCGCACATCGAGCAGAAGTGCGCGGTCTTGGCCGCCTCGGCCGGGAGCGTCTCGTCGTGCAGCGCCTGCGCGGTGACCGGGTCGAGGGAGAGGGCGAACTGGTCGTGCCAGCGGAACTCGAAGCGGGCCCGGGACAGGGCGTCGTCCCACTCCCGCGCCCGGGGGTGGCCCTTCGCGACGTCGGCGGCGTGGGCGCACAGCTTGTAGGTCACCACGCCCGTCTTGACGTCGTCGCGGTCGGGCAGGCCCAGGTGCTCCTTCGGGGTGACGTAGCAGAGCATCGCCGTGCCGTGCATCGCGATGGCCGCCGCGCCGATGGCGGACGTGATGTGGTCGTAGCCCGGCGCCACGTCGGTCGCCAGCGGGCCGAGCGTGTAGAAGGGCGCACCGTGGCACCACTCCTGCTGCAGGCGCACGTTCTCCTCCACGAGGTCGAGCGGCACGTGCCCCGGCCCCTCGACCATCACCTGAACGTCGTGGTCCCAGGCGCGGACCGTCAGGTCCGCCAGGGTGCGCAGCTCGGCGAGCTGGGCCGCGTCGTTGGCGTCGGCGACCGACCCCGGCCGCAGGCCGTCGCCCAGGCTGAAGCTGACGTCGTACGCGGCGAGCAGCTCGCAGAGCTCGTCGAAGTGGGTGTGCAGGAAGTTCTGCTGGTGGTGGGCCAGGCACCAGCCCGCCATGATCGAGCCGCCTCGCGACACGATGCCCGTCACCCGGTCCGCGGTGAGCGGCACGTGCTCGAGGAGCACGCCGGCGTGCACGGTCATGTAGTCGACGCCCTGCTCGCACTGCTCGACCACGGTGTCGCGGTAGACCTCCCACGTCAGCGCGGCCGCGTCGCCCCCGACCTTCTCGAGCGCCTGGTAGAGCGGCACCGTGCCGATCGGCACGGGCGAGTTCCGCACCACCCACTCGCGCGTGGTGTGGATGTCGTCCCCGGTCGAGAGGTCCATGACGGTGTCGGCACCCCAGGTGACGGCCCAGGTCAGCTTCTCCACCTCCTCCGCGACCGACGAGGTCACGGCCGAGTTGCCGATGTTCGCGTTCACCTTCACGAGGAAGCGGCGGCCGATGACCATCGGCTCCAGCTCGGGGTGGTTGACGTTGGCCGGGACGATGGCGCGGCCCGCGGCGACCTCGCTGCGCACCAGCTCCGGGTCGCACCCCTCCCGGGCGGCCGCGTAGGCCATCTCCGCCGTCACGACTCCCTGCCGTGCCAGGTGGAGCTGGGTGGGGCGCCGCCCGGGGAGGGCCCTGCGGGGGTCCCGCCGCTCGCCACGCCACTGCGTGCGCACCTCGCCGCGGCGCACGGCGGCGGGGCCGTCGTCGCGGAGGCCCGGGACGCGGCCCGGGTACGGCGCGGTGTCGCCGCGGGCGTCCAGCCACGGGGTCCGCAGCGGCGGCAGGCCGACCTCGGGCGCGGAGCCGGGGCCCGCCGTGGTGTAGCGGTCGAACGTGCTGCCGTCGGTCAGCGCCACCCGGGTCACGGGCACGCGCAGCGGCGTGCCGTCGGGGCCGGGCGGGCCGTCGAGCAGCACGCGCGCGTGCGCCGGGTGCACCGGACCGGCCGGGGTCGAGGGGGCGGGCTCGGCGGGCTCGGCGGGCTCGGTGGACGGGTCGGTGGTGGTCATGGGGTCTCCTCGGTTCGGTGGGACGGGTGGGGGTCGACGGTGTGGGCGACGGGCCCGCGGCCGCGGCCGAGGGTCCAGCGCGCCGAGCGTGCGAGCTGGCGGGCCACGTAGCGGGCGGCCGCGCCCACGGCGGGCTCGAGGTCCGCGCCCCCGGCGAGCGCGGCGGCCAGCGCGGCGGAGAAGGTGCAGCCGGACCCGTGGTCGTTCTCGGTGCGGACGCACGGGTGGGCGAGCGGCACCGGGCTCCGGCCCGGCCGGGCGAGCCAGTCGGTGCAGGTCGCCCCCGGGTCGGACCCGGGAGCGGGCCCGCCGGTGAGCACGACGGCGCAGCCGGCCTGCGCGAGGGCCGCAGCGAGGCGGGGCGCGGGCGTGGCGTCGTCGGGCGCGAGGCGCAGGAGGGCGCGGGCCTCGTCGGCGTTGGGCGTCACGACGCTCGCGCGGGGCAGCAGGACGTCGGCGTACGCCGCGGCGACCGCCGCGTCGCCGAGCACGGCGCCCGAGGTCGCCACGAGCACCGGGTCGACGACGAGCGGGCGGTCGGGGTGCCCCCCGAGCCGGTCGGCGACGAGGCGGACGACCTCCGGCGAGCCGAGGACCCCGGTCTTGACGGCACCGACCGGCAGGTCCCCGAGCACGGCGTCCAGCTGCGCGGCCACGATGCCGGGCGGGGGGACGTGCACGGCGTGCACGCCGGTGGTGTCCTGGGCCGTCACCGCCGTGACGACGCAGGCGCCGTGCACGCCGTGGGCGGCGAACGTCGTGAGGTCGGCGGCCACACCCGCGGCGCCCCCGGAGTCGGTGCCCGCGACGGTGAGGACGACGGGCGGCGTGGCGGACGGCGGTGACGACGACGTCATCGTCCGTCCCCCGGCCCCGCCGCGGTGGCGGCGTCGACCGCCGCGAGGAGGGCGGCGACCTCGACGCCGGGGTCCGGGGCGCGCATCACCGCGCCCATGACGGCGACACCGTGGGCGCCGGCGTGCACCGCGTCCGCCGCGGTGCGGGCGTCGATCCCGCCGAGGGCGAGCACCCGGGTCGCCGCGCCGGCGCAGCGGCGGCGGGCCTCGCCGTACACCGCGGGGGGCAGCGCCGGACCGTGGCCCGGCTTGCTCGCGGTGGGGGCGAACGGGGAGAGCGTCACGTACGCCGCGCCCTGTCCGGCCGCGCGCGCGACCTCCGCGACGTCGTGGCAGGAGCGGGCGTGGAGACCGGCCCCGCCCGTGCCCTCGGCGGCCTGGTGGGCGGCGAGGTGCACCCCGTGCGCCCCGGGCAGCGGCACGCGCGCGGTCAGCACGGTGAGGTCCGAGACCTCGCGCAGCCGGGCGACGAGCGCGGTGCGAGCGGGCACGTCGAGGTCCAGCTCGCGCACCACCACGGTGCGCAGGCCAGCCGCGGCGCACTCCCGGACGGTGCGGACCAGTCCCCGTCCCAGCGACAGCTGGGAGCGGTCCGTGAGCAGCACGACGTCGGTCCTCACGCGCTCACCCGGCCGGTCGACGGACTCGACGCGCGGGCCACGGAGCGGCGTGGGATCCGGCCGGCGCCGCGCGCGGCCCACCCGGCCTCCACCGCGAGCCGCAGCGCCCGGGCCATCGCCACGGGGTCCGCGGCCCGGGTCACCGCACTCGCCGCCAGGACGGCGTCGCAGCCCAGCTCCAGGGCCGTGCAGGCGTCACTGGCGGTGCCGACCCCGGCGTCCAGCACCACGGGGACCGCCCCGTCCACGGTCGCGACGAGGGCCTCGACGGCGTGCGGGTCGAGCACGCCGAGACCCGACCCGATCGGCGACCCGAGCGGCATGACGGCCGCGCAGCCGGCGTCGAGCAGCCGGCGCGCGATCCCCGCGTCGGCGGTCGTGTAGGGCAGCACGACGAAGCCGCGGGCGACGAGCCGCTCGGCCGCGTCGACGAGCTCGACGACGTCGGGCAGCAGCGTCCGGTCGTCCGTGACGACCTCCAGCTTCACCCAGTCGGTGCCGAGCGCCTCGCGGGCCAGCTCCGCGGTCAGCACCGCCTCGTGGGCGCTGCGACAGCCCGCCGTGTTGGGCAGCACGCGCACCCCGCGGCGGCGCAGCGTCGCCAGCAGGCCGCCCGCCGCGCTCGCGGACGTCCGGCGGACGCTGACCGTGACGAGGGCCGGCGCGGCGGCGTCGAGCACGGGGTCGAGCAGCGCGGGGCGCGGCAGCCCACCCGTGCCGAGCAGGAGCCGTGAGTCGAGCCGCTCGCCGGCGACGACGGGGCCGTCGCGCTCCGGGCCGCTCATCCGCCCTGCACCGCCGTCACGATCTCGACGACGTCGCCGTCGCCCAGGGGCGTGGTGGCGTGCGCGGCGCGACGCACGACGGTGCCGTTGACCGCCACGGCGTGCCCGGCGGGATCCCCGACGTGGGCGGCCACGAGCTCGGCGACGGTGCGGGCCGGCGTGGGGACGGGTTCACCGTTGACGGTGAGGTGGGGCATGGCGCTCCTCGGGGTCGGTGCGGGCGTGGTGGTCGGTACGGCGGGGGTCGAGCAGCGGCTCGACGTGCCCGGTCGCGAGGTGGTCGGCGACGAGCCGTGCGGTCAGGGGGGCGAGCAGCACCCCGTGGCGGAAGTGGCCGGCGGCCAGCACGACGGGGACGGCCGGGACGGGACCGTCGGCGGGCGGCGCCGGCCCGACGAGCGGCAGGTGGTCGGCGCTCGTCGGGCGGTCGCGCGCGGTGGCCTCGACGAGCTCGGCCCGGTCCAGGCCCGGGAGCAGCACCCGGGCGGCCTCGAGCAGGCGGGCGACGCCGCCGGCCGTGACGACCGGTGGACCGTCGTGCTCCTCGCTCGTGGCACCGACGACCACCTCGACGCCGGGGTCCGGCGCCCCGGGCTCGCGCGGGCGGGGCACGACGTACACGGGCTCCCCCGCCACCCACCCACGCACCACGTGGCGCGGCGGGTCGTCGGTGCGCAGCCGGAGCACCTCGCCGCGGACGCCGCGCACGAGGTGGGCGTGCGGGGGCGGGAGGCGGGCCCCGGTCGCCACCACCGCGACGTCGTGGTCCCACCCCGTCGCGGCGGGCTCGACCCGCACCCGCGCGCGCAGGGCCGCGACCACCCGCCGCGGGTCCCCGGCCCGGTCGTCGGGCAGCAGGGCGCCGCCGGCGACCCGCCCGAGCGAGGGCTCCGCACGGCGCAGCGCGGCACGGTCGAGGAGCGTGGCGGTCCCGCCCAGCGAGCGCAGGAGGGCGACCTGGCGCTCCACGTCCTGCAGGTCGCCGCGGTCGTGGCCGACGAGCAGCGTGCCGGCGCGGTGGAGCGGGACGCCGAGACGGGCCGCGTACGCCGGCCACAGCGCGGCGCTGCGCAGGGTCAGGGCGAGCAGCCCCTCCTCGCCCCACCAGACCTCGCTGCCGGGCGCGAGCATGCCGGCGGCCGCGTGGGAGGCGCCGGAGCCCGGTGCCGGGTCGACCACCAGCACCACGTGACCGCGGCGCTGCAGCTCCTCGGCGACGGCGAGGCCGACGATGCCGGCGCCCCGCACGAGCACCCGCGCCATCAGCGGGCGGCCAGGAGGTCCTCCGCTGCGGCCAGGGGGTCGGGTTGTCGCCAGATCGCCCCGATGACGGCGACGCCGTGGGCGCCGGCGGCCCAGGCGTCCGCGGCGAGGGCGGGCGTCATGCCACCGATCGCGACGAGCGGCAGGGGGCCCACCGCCGCGGCGAGCCCGTCGACGCCGCGGGGGGCCGGCAGCCCGGCCTTCGACGCCGAGGGCGCCACGGGACCGAACCCCGCGTAGTCGGCGCCGGCGGCCGCCGCCGCCGCGACCGCCGGGCGGTCGCGGCAGGTGGCCCCCACGAGGAAGCCCGGGAGGTCGAGCGCGGCGGCGATGCGGCGCGCGGCGGGCACGGGGAGGTCGTCCGCGCCGAGGTGCACCCCGTCGGGGGACGCCGCCAGCGCCACGTCGAGGCGGTCGTTCACCACGACCCGGGCACCGTGGGGGCGCACGGCCGCGACCGCGCGGTGGGTCAGGTCGACCAGCGCGGCGGTCGTGGCGGTCTTCGCCCGCACCTGGAAGCCGTCCACCCCCCGTGCGGCGAGCGCCGGCAGCAGCGCGAGGTCGTCGTGGAGGTCGACGAGGCAGAACAGGCGCGGCACACCGGTGGCCGCGCCGCTGGTGACAGCAGGCACGAGAACGCTCCTCACTTCCTGCGCCGGCATGACCCGGATCAGGTTCGACGGTCGGGGCGGTCTCAGCCCCATCTCAGCCCACTGCCGTGGACTCCCGTGGTGGATGCCGCCCACCGTACTCGTCGTCGCGACGACCGCAACCCCGCCCTGCGGCGCCAGCCCGGCGAGGGGAAGGGGACCCGCTGCGGCCCGCGGGTGTGACCCCCGTCTACGGTGCGTGTCCGTGAGCGCACCGCTGGGCGACGACTTCCGCTACTCCGACCTGCTGCCCCTGGGGCCCGACGCCACGCCGTACCGGCTGGTGACGACCGAGGGCGTCTCGAGCTTCGAGGCCGGCGGGCGCACGTTCCTCGAGGTCGCGCCCGAGGCGATCCGCACGCTCACCCGCGAGGCGATGCACGACATCGCGCACTACCTGCGCCCCGCCCACCTGGCGCAGCTGCGCCGGATCATCGACGACCCCGAGGCCAGCGGCAACGACCGGTTCGTGGCGCTCGACCTGCTGAAGAACGTCAACATCTCCGCCGGCGGCGTGCTGCCGATGTGCCAGGACACGGGCACGGCGATCGTCATGGGCAAGAAGTCGGAGGGCGTGCTCACCGGGGCCGACGACGGCGAGGCGATCAGCGCGGGCGTGTACGACGCGTACACCCGCCTCAACCTGCGCTACTCCCAGCTCGCGCCGCTGACGACGTACGACGAGAAGAACACCGGCACGAACCTGCCGGCGCAGGTCGAGATCTACTCGACCCCGCAGACGTCCGGGAAGCCGGAGTACAAGTTCCTCTTCATGGCCAAGGGCGGCGGCAGCGCCAACAAGTCGTTCCTGTTCCAGGAGACGAAGGCGATCCTCAACCCGAAGCGGCTGCTGGAGTTCCTCGACGAGAAGATCCGCAGCCTGGGCACGGCGGCGTGCCCGCCGTACCACCTCGCGGTCGTCATCGGCGGCACGAGCGCGGAGTTCGCGCTCAAGACCGCCAAGTACGCGAGCGCGCACTACCTCGACGCGCTGCCCACCGAGGGCTCGATGGCGGCGCACGGCTTCCGCGACGTCGAGCTGGAGCAGCAGGTCTTCGAGCTGACCCAGGGGTTCGGGATCGGTGCGCAGTTCGGCGGCAAGTACTTCTGCCACGACGTCCGCGTCGTGCGCCTGCCGCGCCACGGGGCGTCGTGCCCCGTCGCCATCGCCGTCTCCTGCTCCGCCGACCGCCAGGCGCTCGGCAAGATCACCCCCGAGGGGGTGTTCCTCGAGCAGCTCGAGACCGACCCTGCGCGCTACCTGCCCGACACCACCGCGGAGCAGCTCATCCAGGGCGGCGAGGTCGTGCGCATCGACCTCAACCAGCCGATGGCCGACATCCTCGCCGAGCTGCGCCGGCACCCCGTCAAGACGCGGCTGTCGCTCACCGGTCCGCTCGTCGTGGCGCGCGACATCGCCCACGCCAAGATCCAGGAGCGGCTCGACGCGGGCGAGGAGATGCCGGCGTACCTGCGCGACCACCCCGTCTACTACGCCGGCCCGGCCAAGACCCCCGAGGGCATGGCGTCGGGCTCGTTCGGCCCCACCACGGCAGGTCGGATGGACTCCTACGTGCGCTCGTTCCAGGCCGCCGGCGGTTCGATGGTGATGCTGGCGAAGGGCAACCGCAGCAAGCAGGTCACCGAGGCCTGCGCCGAGTTCGGCGGCTTCTACCTCGGCTCGATCGGCGGGCCCGCCGCGCGGCTGGCGCAGGACTGCATCAAGAGCCAGGAGGTGCTGGAGTACCCCGAGCTCGGCATGGAGGCCGTGTGGAAGATCGAGGTCGAGGACTTCCCGGCGTTCATCGTGGTCGACGACCAGGGCAACGACTTCTTCACCGACCCCTCCGGCGCGGTGACCGTGCCGCTCACCGGGATCAGGGTCCGCTCGGCCCAGTGATCCCGGTCATCCGGTGACGTCGGTCAGGGCGGTGAGGTAGCGGTCGGTCACCCGCCGCTGCACCACCGCGGTCACCGGCGCGCCGATGCGTGACCACCACGTCGCGGGCCGGGAGAACGCCCGCACGACGAGCACCACGGTGTCGTCGGGACGGTGCTCCAGCACGAACGCCTCCTCCCCCTCCTCGGGGTGGCCGGGGAGCGTGCCGTAGGCGTACCCGACGCGCCGCGGCGTCGCCTCCGCAGCCACGACGAGCACCGGCGCCCGCGGACCCACCGGCCCGACGCCCAGGAGCAGCTCGGCCACGCTCCCCTCGGCGGTGGCCGGCCCGTCGGCCCGCACGCCCACCCCCGCCCGGCGCTGCACCTCCCAGGCGCCGAGCGCCGCGGCACCCCGCGCGAACGCCGCGCCCCCGCGCCCGACCACCTGCGTGCGCTCCACCCCGGCGTACCCCGCCGGAACAGGTCGGCCGGCGAGCGTGCGACCGCGGTGGACGACGTCGTACGTCGGAACGTGGGCGCGCAGCGCGTCCGCACGGGGCTCGGGCAGCGGGAGCAGGGACCGCGGGGTGCTCATGCCGCGACGGTACGCCGCCGCCCCGTCGCGGCGGCCGCGCCGGCCACTAGGCTCCCGGCCGTGGACCAGCCCCCCGCCCCCGGCGACGTCGCCCGCGCCCGCTCCGAGCGGGGCGAGGTCGCGCTGCGCCGCCGCGACGACGGCGCGCTCGAGCTGCGGGTCAACGGCGTCTTCGTCATGGACACCCTCGAGACCACCAGCGAGCGGCTGCTGGCCGACGCGGCGCTGGCCGCGTGCGAGCGGCCCGAGCGGGTGCTCGTCGGGGGGCTCGGGCTCGGCTACACCGCGCACGCCGTCCTCGCCGACGACCGGGTGCGCCGGCTCGACGTCGTCGAGATCGAGCCCGCCGTCGTCGCCTGGATGCGCGACGGCACGGTGCCGCACGGGCCGGCGTACCTCGCCGACGAGCGGCTGCGCGTCGTCGAGGCGGACGTCGCGGTGGCGCTCGCCGAGGCGGCAGACGGCGCCTACGACCTCGTGCTCCTCGACGTCGACAACGGCCCCGACAACCTCGTGCACGCCCCCAACGCGGCGCTCTACACGCCGCCGCTGCTCGCGGGGGTACGGCGGGTGCTCGCCCCCGGCGGCACCGTCGCCGTCTGGTCGGCGACGCACTCCCCCGCCCTGGAGCAGGCCCTCGCCGACGTGCTCGGCGCCGCGACCGTGCAGGAGGTGGCGGTCCCCGGCCACGGGCGCGTCGGCTCCTACTGGCTGCACTCCGCGCACCGCTGACCGCCGGGGGTAGCCTCGCGGGCATGGCTGAGAACCAGGAAGAGTTCCGCGTCGAGCACGACTCGATGGGCGAGGTGAAGGTCCCGCGCAAGGCCCTGTGGCGCGCGCAGACGCAGCGGGCGATCGAGAACTTCCCGATCTCCGGGACGACGCTCGAGCGCCGCCACATCCAGGCGATGGCGCTGGTCAAGGCCGCCGCGGCGCGGGTCAACACCGACCTCGGGGTCGTCACGCCCGAGCAGGGCGAGGCGATCGCCGCCGCCTGCGCCACGATCGCGGCCGGCGACGTCGACGCCCACTTCCCGCTCGACGTGTTCCAGACCGGCTCCGGCACGAGCTCGAACATGAACACCAACGAGGTCATCGCCTCCCTCGCCCGCGACGCCGGCACCGAGGTGCACCCCAACGACCACGTCAACGCGAGCCAGTCGAGCAACGACACCTTCCCCACCTCGATCCACGTCGCCGCCACCCTGGCCGTCGTCGAGGACCTCGTGCCGGCGCTCGGCGTGCTCGCCACCTCGCTCGAGGGCAAGGCCGAGGAGTTCGCCGGCCTGGTGAAGTCCGGGCGCACGCACCTCATGGACGCGACCCCGGTCATGCTCGGCCAGGAGCTCGGCGGGTACGCCGCCACGATCCGCTACGGCGTCGAGCGCCTCGAGTCGGTGCTCCCCCGCGTGCGCGAGCTGCCCCTGGGCGGCACCGCGGTCGGCACCGGCATCAACACCCCGGAGGGCTTCGCGGCCGCCGCCATCGCGGCGCTCGGCGACGCGACCGGCCAGCCGTTCACCGAGGCCCGCAACCACTTCGAGGCCCAGGGCACCCGCGACTCCCTCGTCGAGCTCTCCGGGGTGCTGCGCACCATCGCCGTCGGCCTGACGAAGATCTGCAACGACCTGCGCTGGATGAGCTCGGGCCCGACCACCGGCCTCGCCGAGATCCACCTGCCCGACCTGCAGCCGGGCTCCTCGATCATGCCGGGCAAGGTGAACCCCGTCCTGCCCGAGGCCACGCTCATGGTCTGCGCCCAGGTCATCGGCAACGACGCCGCCATGACGGTGGCCGGCCTGTCGGGCAACTTCGAGCTCAACGTGATGCTGCCGGTGATGGCGCGCAACGTGCTCGAGTCCGTGCGGCTGCTGTCGACCTCGTCGGTGCTGCTCGCCGAGCGCTGCATCGACGGCATCACCGCGGACGCCGAGCGCATGCGCCGGTACGCCGCGTCGTCGCCGTCCGTGGTCACGCCCCTGAACAAGCACGTGGGCTACGAGGCCGCGGCCAAGATCGCGAAGAAGGCGCTGGCCGACGGCGCCACCATCCGCGAGACGGTCATCGCCCTGGGCTACGTCGAGCGGGGCGAGCTCACCGAGGAGCAGCTCGACGCCGCCCTCGACCTGGAGTCGATGACGCACCCCTGACCCGGGCGGGCGGGGCCCTGCGGGGCCGCGGACGCGGCGGCTCGGACGACGAGGGCCGGTACGGCGGGACTCCCCGCCGTACCGGCCCTCGTGCGTCGTGCCGGGCCCGGGTCGCCCCGGAGCCGGCTCAGTACCAGTTGACGGCCTGGCTGTGCGCCCAGGCCGAGCAGGGCGTGCCGTAGCGGTCCTCGATGTAGCCGAGGCCCCAGCGGATCTGGGTCGCCGGGTTCGTCTCCCAGTCGTCGCCGGCCGACGCCATCTTCGAGCCCGGCAGCGACTGCGGGATGCCGTACGCCGAGGACGTCGGGTTGTCGGCCGTGACGTCCCAGCCGGACTCCTTGGTCCACAGCGAGTCGAGGCACTCCCACTGGTCGGCGCCGAAGCCGGCCTCGGCCAGCAGCATGCGCCCCACCTCGCGGGGGTCCAGGTCGGAGGCGTCCTCCGCCTGCGCGACCGCGGGGCCGGCGGCACCGGAGAGGGCCACCGCCTTGGCCGGGTCGACCGCGGCGCGGGTGTCGGAGCGGGAGGTCGCGGCGTCGGCGCGCTCCGCCAGCAGCTCCTCGGTCGCGACGTCGTCGGCGGCCGGGCTCGGCGTCGTGACGGCCTCCGCACCCTCGGCCACCGACGCCGAGGCGAGGCGGCCGTCCGCGGCGGACACGCCGCCGGCGGTCAGCACGCCACCGCCGACGACCACACCGGTCGCCGCGGCGGCGACGGAGGTGAGGACGACGGTGGAGCGCAGGGCCTTCGAGGGGTCCAGGGGGAGGACGGCACGACCGGGGGCGCGGTGCTTCGCCTGCCGGTGCCGGGGCTCGTACTTCTGCTTCGTCAACTGATCGATGCTCACGTGAGGGGCCGGGGACCGCGGGACAGCCTGCCCGAGGTGCTCGGACGAGGCAAACCCGCGGTCCACCGGCCGCGTCACGCGGCACCAGGGGTGCGTTCCTACAGCGCGACGTTCTCCAGCATCTCGGTCACGAGCGCGGCGATCGGCGAGCGCTCCGAGCGCGTCAGCGTGACGTGCGCGAACAGCGGGTGGCCCTTCAGCTTGTCCACCACCGCCACGACGCCGTCGTGCCGGCCCACCCGCAGGTTGTCGCGCTGGGCGACGTCGTGGGTGAGCACCACCTTCGAGTTGGCGCCGATGCGCGAGAGCACGGTGAGCAGCACGTTGCGCTCCAGCGACTGGGCCTCGTCCACGATGACGAACGCGTCGTGCAGGGAGCGTCCGCGGATGTGGGTGAGCGGCAGCACCTCGAGCATGCCGCGGTCGAGCACCTCGTCGATGACGTCGCGCGACGTGAGGGCGCCGAGGGTGTCGAAGACCGCCTGGGCCCAGGGCGACATCTTCTCGCTCTCGCTGCCGGGCAGGTAGCCGAGCTCCTGGCCGCCGACCGCGAACAGCGGCCGGAACACGACCACCTTCTTGTGCTGGCGCCGCTCGAGCACGGTCTCCAGACCGGCGCAGAGCGCGAGGGCGGACTTGCCCGTGCCCGCCCGGCCGCCGAGCGAGACGATGCCGACCTCGGGGTCGAGCAGCATCTCCAGCGCGATGCGCTGCTCGGCCGAGCGGCCGTGGATGCCGAAGGCGTCCCGGTCCCCGCGCACGAGGTGGACCCGCTTGTCGGCGCCCACGCGGCCCAGCGCCGTACCCCGGTCCGAGAGCAGCACGAGCCCCTGGTGGCACACGAGGTCGCGGGCCTCGGCCAGGTCGGTCGTGCCGTGGTCGTACAGATCGTCGAGCACGTCGGCGGGCACCTCGAGCTCGGCCATGCCGGTGTAGCCGACCTCCGAGTCGCTGACGGCCTCGCCGCGGTACTCCTCGGCGTCGAGGCCCACGGCCGAGGCCTTGATGCGCAGGGGCAGGTCCTTGGAGACCAGCGTGACGGCGCGGCCCTCGTCGGCCAGGTTGCGGGCCACGGCGAGGATGCGGGTGTCGTTGTCGCCGAGCCTGAAGCCCGAGGGCAGGGCCCCCGGGTCGGTGTGGTTCAGCTCCACGCGCAACGTGCCGCCCACCTCACCGACGGGCACCGGCTGGTCCAGCCGGCCGTTGGTGACGCGCAGCTCGTCGAGCGTGCGGAGCGCGGTGCGCGCGAAGTACCCCAGCTCGGGGTGGTGCCGCTTGCCCTCCAGCTCGGTGATCACCACCACCGGGAGGACCACCTCGTGCTCGTCGAACCGGCGCAGGGCGCCGGGGTCGGCCAGCAGCACGCTGGTGTCGAGCACGTAGGTGCGGACGGACGTCTCGCGCGTCGGGTTCGAGGCCACGGTCTACCCCTCACGAACCGGCACGCGCACTCGTCGCCCGGCCCTAGCTGCAGCTGGTGGACTCAGGCGACACCCGAAGACGGGAGTGCCCGCCTCCTCCCGCGCAGCGGCACTGCCGCGCGGTGCAGTCGTGGTCTTCCACGATCGGGCCTCCTGGGTACGGCGGGCTTCCCCACCCGCCGATGAGCCGAAGTTACGCCGGGGCACGGTCCGCCCGTGGCGACACGCGCGGATGCGAGGTGAACGGTGCGTTACCGGCTCGACCACCCGTCACACCAGCCCCACCAGCACCGCGCAGGCCGTCGTACGGCGGAGAGGTCAGCGCCCGTGGCGCCGCTCGCGCTCGCCGTACGCGCGGATGGCGCGGAGGAAGTCGACGCGCCGGAAGTCGGGCCAGAAGGCCTCGCAGAAGTAGAACTCGCTGCCGGCGCTCTGCCACAGCAGGAAGCCGCCGAGCCGCTGCTCCCCCGACGTGCGGATGACGAGGTCGGGGTCGGGCTGGCCCTTGGTGTAGAGGTGGTCGCCGATCATCGCGACGTCGACCTGGGCGGCCAGCTCCTCCAGCGTCGTGCCGCGGCGCGCGTGCTCGAGCAGCAGCGACCGCACGGCGTCCACGATCTCGTGGCGTCCGCCGTACCCGACCGCGACGTTGACGAGGATGCCGTCCACGTCGGCGGTCGCCGCCGCGGCCGCGCGCAGCCGCGCGGACGTCTCGGGCGGCAGCAGGTCCAGCGCCCCGACCGGGTGCAGGCGCCAGCGGCGCTGGTCGGCGAGGCTGTCGACGGCGTCGGCGATGATCTCCAGCAGCGGCTCGAGCTCGTCGGCGGAGCGGTTGAGGTTGTCGGTCGAGAGCAGCCACAGGGTGACGACCTCCACCCCGATCTCCTCGCACCAGCCGAGCAGCGGCTCGATGTTCGCCGCCCCGGCCCGGTGGCCGTGCGCCGTGTCCGCGCCGACGGCCCGCGCCCAGCGCCGGTTGCCGTCGAGCATCACGCCGACGTGGGCCGGCACGCGGGAGGCCGGGAGACGCCGCACCATCCGCGCCTCGTACGCCGGGTAGAGCGCACGGCGCACGACGGACTTCCAGCTCCTGGCCACCCGACGATGCTAGTGGCGAGCGGTCCGGGCGGAGCGGGGGGCTCACCGTGGGCGGCGGCCCCCGCGACGGCGACTACATTGACCCCATGAACGCTCCCTCCCAGCGCATCGCCGAGCTCCGTGGCGCCGCCGGCGAGCGTCTCGATGCCGCCGGCAAGCAGGTCCGCGAGGTGATCGACGACGTCAAGCCGCACCTGCGTGGCTGGCTGCACCTCGGCACCGCCCCCCTCGCGCTCGCGGCCGGCCTCGTGCTCGTCGCGCTCTCCCCCGACGCGACGACGCGCGTGGGGTCGACGATCTTCACCCTGACCGCCCTGCTGCTGTTCACGGTCTCGGCGGTCTACCACCGCGGCACGTGGTCGCCGCGCACGTGGTCGTTCCTCAAGCGCTTCGACCACGCCAACATCTTCCTGCTCATCGCGGGCTCCTACACGCCCTTCACGCTGCTCCTGCTCGAGGGCACCCAACGCACCGTGCTGCTGGTCGTCGTGTGGTCGGGCGCCCTGGCCGGCGTCGCGCTCAAGGTGCTCTGGCGGGGTGCCCCCCGCTGGCTGAACGCCCCCATCTACCTGGCCCTGGGCTGGGCGGCCGTGTTCTTCATCCCGGACTTCCACGACGGGGCGCTGGCCCGCTACGGCACCGGCGTCGGGGTGGCCGTCTTCGTGATGATCTGCGTCGGCGGCGGGCTCTACACCCTCGGCGGCGTCGTCTACGGCCTGAAGCGCCCCAACCCCTCGCCGCGCTGGTTCGGCTTCCACGAGGTCTTCCACACCTTCACGATCCTGGCGTTCGCCGCCCACTACGTCGGGGTCTCGCTCGCGACGTACTCCCTGCGCTGACGCGGCCGCGACGGTCCCCGGACCACGATTCGGCCACGCCCGGTCCGCCGGGGTGGTTGGATCAGTCGTGCCCATTCCCCCCGACCGCGTGGAGCTCGCCCGGGCCATCGGTGCGGCATGGGCCGCCGAGCTCGAGCCCCGGGTCGCGCGCTGGTCGCTGCTGCTGTCCGCCGGGGACGTCGAGCTGGCCCGTGCCGAGCGCGACGCGTACGACGGTGGCGGCACCCTCGCCCCCTTCCTCGCCCTGCAGGTGGTGGAGCGCGACCTCGCCACGGTCGGCGTGCTGCTGGCCCTCGCCCGGGGAGCGCGCTCCGACCTCGACGGCGTGCGCACCGTGCTCGAGGTGCTCGGCGGCGCCGACGCCGTCAACGAGCGGCTGCGCCGGGGCGGGAACGCGACCCGGGCCCACGCCGACGGGTCGAGCAGCGTGGTGCCCGCCGAGCACGCCGAGGCCGTCGCGGCGCTGACGGGGAACCCGGCGTACGCCGACGCCCGCACCGTGCTGCTCGGCCACCGCTCCGCGGGCCTGGCCGCGGCCCTGGCCCCGGAGGGCGCCGCCGAGGTCGGCCCCACCCTGTGGCACGCCCGCGCCACGTCCGGCGGCGTGCGCCACGACGGCGGTCTGCTCGTGCTCGCCGACGGCTCCGAGCTCGCGGTGCACTGCTTCACCGAGCTGCGGGCCGAGGAGCCGGCGGACGGGCCCTCGGACGGGCCCGACGAGGTGCTCGACGCCGTCGCGCGCGCGTTCACGACCTCCCTGCGGCTGCTGGGCCACCGGGGGCTGGTCGACCCGGGCTGAGCCGCCCGCCCCGCCCGGCCCGCGCGGCCGCGCGCCCCGGTCAGACGTGGCGGTGCACGAACTCCAGCACGTCGGCGAGCACCTCGTCGCGGTTGGTCTCGTTGAGGATCTCGTGGCGCGCCCCGGCGTACTCCCGCGACTCCGACCCGCCCGGCGCGGCGATCGCAGCGAAGCCCGCGCGCGACGGGCCGGGCGGCACGAGGGCGTCGTCGGCGCCGTGCAGGTGCAGCAGCGGGGTCGACGTGACGGGGCCGGCGGCCGCGATGGTGCCGAGGCACGCGACGAGCGCCTCGACGGTCGTGCGCTTGAACGGGCCGTGCCAGACCAGCGGGTCGGCGACGTACGCCTCCCCCACCGCCGGGTCGCGCGACAGCGTGGCCGGGTCGATCGGCACGTCGGGGATCTCGGGCAGGCCGAGCAGCGCCTCGGCCGCCTCCCAGCGGCCGAGCACCGGTCCGCTCAGCACGACGCAGGCCAGGCCGTCGCCGTGCCGCTGGGCGTGGCGGGCGGCGATCATGCCGCCCATCGAGTGGCCGAGCAGCACGACCGGCAGGCCGGGGTGGTCCGTCCGGGCGGCCTGCTCGAGCAGGTGGAGGTCGTCCACGACGGCCTCGAAGTCGGGCACCAGCACCCGCTCCCCGGCGCTGCGGCCGTGGCCGCGGTGGTCGACGCCGTACACCACGGCCCCGTCCGCGACGAGCCGCTCCGCGACCCAGGTGTAGCGGCCGACGTGCTCGCCGTACCCGTGGCACAGCAGCACGACGTACGACGGGTCGGGGCCGCTCCAACGGCGTCCGGCGAGGGTGCCCGCGTGGCCCGCGAGCTCGAGGGCGTCGTCGCCGTCCGGCGCGGGCGGAGTGACGTGGGTCATGGGGTCGAGCCTGCCACGCGCGTGGGCGGCGGGCCCTGCGATCCTGGGGCGGTGGGGCACGCGAGGACGGTGGTGGCGGACCTGCTGCACGTGCACCCGGCGACCGGCACCCGGGTGGTCGCGCTGCGGGCGGGCACGACGATCCTCGTGCCCCTGCTGCTCCTCGCGGCGGCCGACCGGCTGACCTGGGGCCTCTACGCCGTGTTCGGCGCCTTCGCCGCGGTGTACGGCGGCAGCACCGCCGCCCGGGGCCGCTGGCGGGTGCAGGCCCACGCGGGCTCGCTGCTCGTGGCCGCCAGCACGACCGGTGCCGTCGTGGCGCTCTCGGAGCACCGCGCGTGGCTCGCCGTGCCCGTCGCCGCGGCCTGGGCGGCGCTCGCGACCCACGCGTCGGACCACCGCCGCTGGGTGCCGCCCGGTCCCCTCTTCGTCGTCTTCGCCGTCGGCGCCTGCTCCGCCCGGCCCACGCAGCCGCACGAGGTGCCGGTGGCGCTCGGCATCGCCGGCGGCACGGCCGTCCTCGCCCTGGCCCTCGGCGCGCTCGACGAGCGCCGGGCCGGCCGGGCCCCGGCCCCCGCAGCGCTCCCGGCCACCCGCCCCGCACCGGTGACGACGGGCCGTCGCCGCCTCCACGTCGCCCGCGTCGCCGTGGCCGTCGCGGTGGCCGGGGCGCTCGCCACGGCGAGCGGCATCGGCCACCCCTACTGGGCGATTGTGGCCGCGGTGGTGCCCCTCGCCGTCCCGCGGTTGCGGGCGCAGGTGGTGCGCGCGCTGCAGCGCGCGCTCGGCACCACCGTCGGCATCGGGCTCGCTGCCGTCCTCCTGTCGGTGCCGCTGTCGCCGCTGGCGGCCGTGCTCGTGGCCGCCGCGCTGCAGGGGGTGGCCGAGCTGCTGGTGGTGCGCAACTACGGCGCCGCGCTGGTGTTCATCACGCCCCTGGCCCTGCTGATGGGCCACCTGGCCCACCCCGAACCCGTCGCCGACCTCGTCGTCGACCGCCTCGTCGAGACGCTCCTGGGCATCGCGGTGGGGCTGCTCGTCGCCTGGGTGACGCGCCCGCGGCCGCCCGCGCCCGCCCTGGCAGGCTGAGGTCATGACGTCGACCAGCACCTCCGCGCCCGGCTCGCCGGCCGGGGACCCGAGCCTGCAGGACCGCTACTTCCCGGGGCTCCCCTGCTTCGGGTGCGGGCCCGCGAACCCGCGGGGGCTGCGGCTGCGCAGCTTCGCGCCGGACGACGGCGGACCGGTCGTCGCCACCTTCACCCCGTCGCCGGAGCACGACAACGGCCTGGGCTTCCTCAACGGCGGCATCATCGCCACGGTCCTGGACTGCCACTCGGCCGCGGCCGTCACGCACGCCGCGCACGAGCGCGGCTGGCCCGCCGACCCCGGGGTGCCGCTGCCCTACGTGACGGCCGGCCTCGACGTGCGCTACCGGCGCCCGGCCCCGCTGGCGGCCACCGTGGGCCTCGTGGCCGAGGTGCGCGACGCGTCGTACGACGCGATCACCGCCCACGTGCGTCTCGAGCACGACGGCAAGGTGCGGGCCGAGGCGGAGGCGACGTGGCGGCGGTGGCGCCCCCGTCCGTCCTGATCCTCAGCCGGCGCGCAGCAGGTCGTGCAGCGTCCGGGCGACGTCACCCATGACCGCCTCGGCGCCCGGCTGGGCCGCGGCCGCCACCCGCGACTCGGTGAGCGCGACGACCGCGAGGCAGCCGCCGTCCTCGTGCTCGACGACCCCCATCTCGTGGCGCTGGTTGAGGATCGTGCCGGTCTTGGAGGACCAGCGCTCGGCGTCGCTGGTGAAGTCGGGGGCGAGCCGCTGGCGCAGCACGTTGTGCCCCATCAGCGTGCGCACGCGCGCGGCCACCTCCGGGCGCACGCGGGTGGGCCGCCACACCTCCTGCAGCAGGTCCGCCAGCGCGCCCGCCGCGGCCGAGCTGGCGAGGCCGACGTCGAGCTGCTCGACGGGATGACCACCGCCCGGGGTGCCGAGCGCGGTCGCGAGCCGGTGCGCCAGGTGGGCGTCCTCCGGCGCGAGCCGCTCCACGGCGGTCCCGACGAGCGGGGCGAGGGTGTGGCGCACCGCGATGCCGCCGAGGCCGAGGTCGTCGAGGTGCCGGGCGACCTCGGCCGGGGGCACCAGCGCGAAGAGCGCGTCCGCCGCCGCCGAGTCGCTCAGCGCGACGGCCAGGTAGAGCAGGTCGTCCACGGCCACCGTGGCCGGGTGGCGGAAGCGGCCGAGCCCCGGGGCGCCCGCGCGGTCCGCCGGACCGTTCGTGCCGGGCAGCACCTCGACCGGGCGCGCGGGGTCCAGCTCCCCGCGCGCCACCCGCTCGAGGACCGCGAGGGCGAGCGGGACCTTCACCAGCGAGGCGGCGGCGTAGCGGCGGGTGGGGTCGAGGGCGACCTGCTCCCCCGTGACGAGGTCGCGCACGACGAACGACCCCACCAGCCCGGCCGCGTCGAGCCGCTCCCGCACCTCGCGCAGCACCCGCGTGCTCACGTGCGCCCCTCCCCGCCCACCCCGCCGTCGACCCCGCCGCCGACCCCGCCGATCCCGCCGTCGACCCCGCCGTCGACCCCGCCGTCGACCCCGAGGAGGTCGGCGAGCGCCGGGCCGACGGCGGCCAGCACACGGGCGGCCGCGTCGCGCGACGTGGCGGTGAGGGCGTGCGTGCGCTCGAGGGGACGGTCGGTCGGGACGTCGCCGAGCGGGCGCCAGTGCAGCTCCGCGGCGCGGGCCTCGGCGGGCGTGCAGAGCAGCAGGTCGCCCGCCAGCACGGCGGCCAGCGCCGCGGTGCTCGACCCGGCGACTGCGACCTGGGCGGGCCGCAGCCCCAGCCGGTCGCGCAGCCGCAGCAGGGGGTCGCGCACGTGGGGCACGTCGTCCTCGGGGAGCAGCCACAGGCACCGGGGGGCGCTGCCCGGCGCGACGGTGGCGCCCCCTCGCCCCCGCCCGACCCGCAGCGACGCGAGACGCACGACGGCACCCGGGCCGACCCGCGCCGTACCCACCCCGAGCGGCACCCGCCACGTGGCGTCGTCCGGGGCGCTGGGCACGACCGCCGCCTGCACGACCCGCTCGTCCACGAGCTCGGTGCGGCGGTGCGGGGCCGCCGTCACCAGGTCGATCTCCAGCCCCGCCCGGGCCCCGGCGGCCACGACCTCGGCCCGGGAGCGGTCGAGCACCGCCGGGCCGGCGGGGACGGCGACGCCGACCGGTCCCCGGCCCGCCCGGGCCGCCGCGGCCTCGAGCTCCTCGGCCGCCACGACCACCCGCCGTGCCGCGGGCAGGAGGTGCC
>NZ_JAHWBL010000037.1:0-34126 GCF_029493445.1 Nocardioides sp. ChNu-99
ACCGCCGACGGCGGCGGGCGGCCGCCGAGCGCGGCGCGGGTGCTGCGGCGGGCGGCCGAGCTGGCCCGCCGTACCCGCCACGTCTCGCCGTTGGCGCTGCAGCTGCCCGTGGTGCGCCAGCGCGCGCTCGCCGGGGTCGCCACCCGCGGCTCCCGGGTGCCCGCCGACCTCGCCGTCGAGATCACGCGCGACCTCGTCGCCTGCACCGTGCTCGAGGACGCCCTCGCGACGACCGAGCACGTGGCGGCGATGGACCCGCTCCCCTGCCCCGTCCGCCTCGTCTGGGCGGGCGAGGACCGCCTCTTCCCGCCGCACCGCAACGGCCGCCGCGCCCAGGAGCTGCTGCCCGCGGCCGCGTACGTCGAGCTGCCCGGCCTCGGCCACGTCCCCATGCTCGACGACCCCGCCGCCGTCGCCGAGCAGGTGCTGGTGTCGACGGGGGCGCTGGCGACCGACGCCTGAGCGGCGGCCGGTGGTCGAGGTGGCCGCCCCAGCGGCCCGGTCCCGGTGGTCGAGGTGGCCGCCCCAGCGGCCCGGTCCCGGTGGTTGAGGTGGCCGCCCCAGCGGCCCTCGAAACCACCCGCGGGCTACGGCACTGGCGGCAGCGCAGGCGGCGGCAGCGGCACGCGCACGAACCGGGGGCGGTAGAGCAGCGGGTCCGCCAGCACCTCGCCGACGTCGGTGCTGTTGCGGCTGTAGGACACGACGACGGTGCCCGGCTGCGGGAAGAGGTCGGGGTGGGCGAGCGGCATGTACCGCAGCCGCCCGTCGGCGACGTCGGACGGCAGCTGGGCGACCGGGGCCGTGGCGGTGAACGGGCCCTGCGGCGTCGGCGCCGTCCAGAACACGAGGTCCTGGCCGAGCACCTCGTCGCGCTTGGAGAACGCGTACCAGACCCCGTCGCGCTGGAAGACGCTCAGCGTCTGCGACACCCCGCCGACGGAGCCGATGAGCTCGGCGGCGCCGGACGGGCTCGCGTCCCACGCCAGCCCGTTCCAGTAGGTCCACCGCGAGGGGTCGCTGACCGCGTCGGCGCGCACCCGGGCGACGCGCAGCGCGAACCCGGTGCCGGGCGGCGGGTCGGCGGGTCGCGACGTACCCCAGAGGTAGAGCCACCCGTCGGCCGACAGCGCGGTGGCCGCACCCCACATCGGGCTGGTGGTGTCGGCGTCGTCGGCCCCGACGTCGGTGCGCGAGACGAGCTGGGGCGTGCCCCCGACGGGTACGACGAACACCGCCACCGCGGGGCCGAGCGCCTCGAACCCGAAGGGGTCGTCGGCGTCCACGGTGTGCACGCGCTGCGCCGTGACGCTCACGAGGTCGTAGCCGGGCTCGGACACGGTGACGACGGACATCGGCCAGTAGCCGACGCCGTCGCTGCGGTCCGGGATGATCGCGCCGTCACCGCGCGGCAGCACGACGCGCAGGCAGCCGGGCTCGACGAGCAGCATCGAGTTGCGCACGAAGCGCCCGCCGTCGGCCCCTTCGCCGCGCAGGGTGTCGCCGAACATCCACACGGTGCGCCCGTCCTGCAGCGTGGCGCTCGCGCCCACATCGCCGCCCTGGAACGCCGAGGTGCCGCGCAGCTCGGCGATGCGGTTGAGGCCGTCGACGTCCTGCACCTCTCCGGAGGCGACGCACTCGGTCGTCGCCGCCAGGCTGGGCAGCGGCGTGGCGAGTGCCGCCTCGTCGGCACGCGACCAGACGGTCAGCACCGACGTCGTCGCGGCCACCAGCACCAGGGCGAGCGCGGCGAGCTGCGCCCGCCACGCCCGCGGGACGGGTACGGCGCGGGGGGACGTCGGCGCATCCCCGCCCGCCGGCACCCCGACGGAGTGGGCGCCCGAGCCGGGTCGCCCGACGGCAAAGCGCGCCGCCAGCAGCAGCACCCACGCGAGGAGGACCGTGCCGCCCAGCACCACGACGGGCCGCACGACGACGGCCCCGTCGAGGCCGGTCGCCCCCGCGGCGTCCGCCCCGGCGCCGACCAGCGTCCACCGGCTCACGGCCGCCCACGGCTCGGCCAGCAGCAGCGGGTCGCCGAGCAGCGCGAGCGGCAGGGGCAGCACGAGCACCAGCAGGGCCGCGACCACCAGCCCCCGCAGCCCCGCGAGCGCCTCGCACAGCAGGGTGACGCCGCCGGCGGCGACGACGACGGCCGCGGTGACGAGCGCGAGCGTCCCGCCCCGCGCGTCGGCGACCACGGCGACGACGGCCGCGGCGGCGAGGGCCGCCGTACCGATCCCGGCCTGGCGGGCCAGGCCGCGCCGCAACGTGCGGGCGAACGGGCCCCACACCAGCGAGACGACGAGCACGAGCAGGAAGCCGAGGAGCGCCGCCAGGAGCGCGAGGTCGGCGTGGGCGAGGCCGGCCACGTGGGGTCCGCCGCCGGGCACGACGTCGACCGTGCGGCCGCGCTGCTCCTCCACGGAGCGCACCAGGGCCACGAGGGCGTCGTCGCGGTCGGGCGAGTGGTCGGGGGCGAGCAGCAGGGTGTCGCGGGTGCCGGCGAGGTCGACCTCGAGCGCGGCCACGGCGCGTCCGGCGTCGAGCGCAGCCCGGGCGGCCTCGGGGTTCTCGGTCGCGCCCGCGCGCACGGGGTGCCCGTCGAGCGCCTCGACCTCGGCGACGAGCTGGGCCGTCACCACGTCGGGCCCGACGAGCAGCACGGGCGCGTCGTGCAGGGCGTCGTGGGAGGCGACCACCGCCCCGACCACCCAGGCGACGGCGACGAGCAGCAGGCCGACGACCAGCACCGCGGTGCTGCCCCGTCGCTCCTGCTGACCTCCGCTCACCGGGTCATGGTGACGTACGGCGCCACGCGCCGCCGCAGCGCCGGATCAGCGCCCCGGCGGGTTCCACGGCGGGCCGCCCGGCCCGGGCACCGACGCGTACGGGCGGCGCTCGTCGCGGTGACGCACGTTCACCGACGCGAGCAGCAGCGCCGAGCCGACCACGGCCAGCGACCCGCCGAGGATGGCGAGGGGGATCAGGCCACCGGCCTCCTCGGTCCCGTCGCAGCGCTGCGTGGTGGCACCCCCGGGCGGCGGCACGAGCGTGACGCACTCGGACTCGGTCTCCGCGTCGAGGTCGGAGTTCAGCTGCTCGAAGGTGAGGGCGAAGACGAACGCGGCGGCGAGGAACGTCAGGCCGCTGAGGATGGCGAGGGTGATCTTCACGCCCCGCATGATGGGCGCGCCGGGCGGCGGCGAAACCCCGGGGAACGCGAAGACCCCCGGTCGGATCCGACCGGGGGTCTTGCCACACGTGCGCGAGGGGGGAGTTGAACCGTAAGACCAACACGCTCGATCACGCGTGAACGACCGTTCTGAGCGTGAAACCGGCGTCCGTTGCCTCCAGTTGCCTCCCGTTTCCTCGGGTCCGTGCACCCCCGGGGTGCACCAGCCAGTGTTCAGTTGAGCGAGCTCCAGTTGCTCGCCTCACCCTACGTGTCATGGCGCGGAGTTGAGGCGCGGAGTTGAGGCGCGGCCGCCGGAATCCCTGAGGTTGCGAGCATCGACCTAACGCGAGCTGACCAGTGCGGCACCAGGTTCGTCCGGGTCGCGCAGGCGCCTCGGCGAGCGTGACCGCGGAGAGCCACCACTGTGCTTCTGAGGCCGCGATGGCGTAGGGGTGGTCGCCCGGCGACCAGTGACCAGGGGACGCGTCGTTCATCAGCCGTTCTACACCGCCGCGGCATCTAGATCTCCGCGCATCAAAGTCCATCCAGATTCCCAGATTCAAGGCCGACGGCACTGGCCCTGCCGACGGACGACACGCCAGGCGGACCTTCGATCCGACCCGAAAACGCCTTCCGACCATCGGTGCGGGATCTCCGCAGTCCCGAGTTGCATGCATGGTGAAACAGGGCGGTCGGGCGACGAAAGTGCGGTCCATGGCCTTGGGTCTTCGTAGAGTGGTGACTCGGGTGTCAGAGCTCGGTTGTCCAAGGTGTAGCCGTCGCGGGGAGGGAGCCGGATCTCGATGTGGCCGGACAATGAGACGGACCGCGATCTGCTGAACTTCGATGGCGTCGCGGCCACCGTCGCCGAGCTCGTCGCGCAGGCGAGCGGTCGACCAGTCTCGATCGGCATCTCCGGTGCCTGGGGCGTCGGCAAGTCATCGATGATCAAGCTGACCAAGGTCGCCTTCGATCGGCACCAGCCGAAGGAGGGGCCTAGCAGGTACGTCTTCGTTGAGTTCAACGCGTGGCTCTACCAGGGCTACGACGACGCTCGGGCCGCGCTGCTGGAGGTGATCGCGGCCAAGCTTGCCGAAGAGGCGCAGGCGCGCAAGACCGGCCTGGACAAGGTCAACGACTTCCTCAAGCGGGTCCGCTGGCTGCGACTGATCAAGCTGGTGGCCGCTCCGGCTGCCTCGCTGGCGCTGGGCCTCCCACCCGTGGGGCTTGCCGGGCCGGTCGCTGGCCTGGTGAAGGAAACCCTTAGCGGAGACCTCGACGCCACGGAGCTCGCCGCCGGCGATCAGGCAGCCGGGGAGCTGGCCGCCGCCGCATCCGGGCTGCTCGACCCCAAGCAGAGCTCCACGCCGCCCAAGGAGATCCAGGCTCTGCGCGACGACTTCGAGGCCGCGCTGGAGGCACTTGGGATCACCCTGGTGGTCCTGATCGACGACCTCGACCGCTGCCTACCGTCGACCACGATCTCGACGCTGGAGGCCATCCGGCTCTTCCTGTTCCTGCAGAACACCGCGTTCGTGATCGCGGCGGACGACGACATGATCAGGTACGCGGTGCGTCAGCACTTCCACGGCCTGCCGGACGACTCGTTGGTCACCAACTACTTCGACAAGCTCATCCAGATTCCGATCAAGGTTCCAGGGCTCGGCACCCAGGAAGTCCGCGCGTACCTGATGATGCTGTTCGTCGAGAACAGCACGCTGAGCCTGCCGGACAAGAACAAGATCCGGGACGCGGTCGCCCAGCAACTGAAGCGGGCGTGGCAGGGCAAGCGGGTCGATCGAGGGTTTGTCCAGGGCCTGGGGGTGACCCTTCCGGCGGACCTGGTGGCCCGCCTCGACACCGCCGACCGGCTGGCACCGCTGATGGCGACGGCCACCGGGATCGCCGGGAATCCGCGACTCATCAAGAGGTTCCTCAACGCCCTGTCCATCAGGATGGCCATCTCCGCGGCCCAGGGCGTGGGCGTGAATGAAGCGGTGCTCACCAAGTTGCTGCTCTTCGAGCGGCTCGCACCGGCCGGGGTCTACTCAGAGCTGGTGGCCGCGGTGAGCAGCAGCGACCGAGGCACACCGAACTTCCTGGAGCCCTGGGAGACCGCTGCAGTCGCTGGGGAGGAGCTCAACCTTGAGGGCGGCTGGAGCGACCCACCGCTCATCGAGTGGCTCGCGCTCCCGCCGGCGCTGGCCAACGAGGACCTGCGTGGCGCGCTCTACGTCAGCCGGGAGCATGCGCCCCTGGTGTTCCCCGAGGACCGCCTCTCCTCGGAGGCAGCCGAACTCCTGTCGGCCTTGCTCGAGCACCCGGACATGGCCCATTCGCTCGGTGACCGGCTCGCCCCGCTGGCGCCGGCGGACACCTCGGTCATGATGCGCCGGTTGCTCGATCGCGCCGGCCAGGAACAGGAGTGGGGTGCACCACCGATCCTCGATGCCTGCCTGGCCCTCGCCCACAGCGAACCCATGCACGCCGACAGCCTGGCCGGCTTCCTCATCGAGCGACCACCCAACCAGATCCAGGCCAGCATCGTGCCCAAGATCGGCGACCAGCCTTGGGCAGGCCAAGTCTTCACCGCCTGGCGATCCAAGGGCGTGAGCGGGCCCGTCAAGGCGGCCATCACTCGTCAGGAGACCCGTGGGAACCTCGCAAAGTAGCTCTGGGCCGGGTGCAGGTGTTGCCCTTGTTCCGCCATGGGCCGCCGACCTGCCACCCGAACCCGAGCCCGAGCCGGACTCGCCGTCCCCGGATCCCAGCGACACCGAGCCCGGTGATGCGGAGCCCAGCGACACCGACGATTCACCACCGGGACCCGCCACCTCTCCCGTGGCTGTTCCTGGCAGGTTCCGCGACGCCCGACGCTCACTAGGCAGCTTCGCCCGCCGCGGCGACACCGTCGACCTACGGCGAGCGGTCGGCCACTACGTCAGCAGTGGGTACGGCGGAGCCAGCACCATGGGCCGCCGCCTCGCAGCCACCTCCGCGACGGCGAGCCGACTCGGCGGCGTCGTCACGTCCGGGCAGAGCCCCGACGGCACCGACCTGCGCGACCAGGTCCTTGCCTCCGGCGCTGACGCCAACCAGATCGTGGACGCGATCGTCGAAGCCGTGCGTCCCGTCGACGGCACCCAGGACGCCGAGGCGTCACGCCGCGCCGTGCGCGATGCACTCTCCGACCTCCTCGAGCAGTTCCCAGACGCTGACCCCCTCGCCTTGGACGCAGCCCAGCGAGACTTCGTCATCGAGCGCTACACCGCTCTCGACGTCTACAACCGGTTCGCCCTCGACATGCAGCGCACCGTCATCGAGAAGGCACCCGACGCCACCACCGCCCTGTCGCGGATGAAGCAGATCCAGGCCTACATCAGGGAGCAGGTCGCGGCCGGCTTCCGACGAGTCCGCGATCGGGGAGCGACCCCAACCTCGCGGGGCGTAGCCGCGATGGTGCGATCGGCGCTCGCCGAGACGTTGTTGATTTTCGAGGAGTACCTGGGATGAGGTTCGAATGCGGTCCCCGCGCGGTCGCCGAGAGCGCTGCCGATGGAGCAGTGGGCATCTGCCTCTTCGACGGCGCTCCGGGTGCTGGCCTGGCCGGGGCCGGCGGTGCCGCGAGCGCGCGCATCCGGAGTCGCAAGCTCGCCCCCGCAACGTTGGCCTGGGACTTCGCCTCGCTCGCTCTCGCCGCCGTCGTGGCCGACACCACCGCCTACCGCTCCAGCAGCCCCGACGGATGGACCCGCGAACTGGAGTTGAACGTAGCGGTCTCGGATCCTGAACTGTGGAACAGCGTGACCCAGCCCCTCACCGGGGCGCTGAACTTCCTCACCACCGACCGGTGGAGCCTGCACTTCACCGGCGGTGCACAACATCCCTCGACGCCGGCGAAGGTGCATCGCCCCGACGCAGACGCGGTCACCTTGCTCTCGGGAGGCCTCGACAGCCTGATCGGGGCCATCGACCTCACCGCGGGAGGTCAGTCGCTATTGGCGGTCAGCCAGACGGTCCGCGGCGATCGCAGCACCCAATCGAAGTTCGCCGCCAGCATCGGCGGCGGCGTCGAGCACCTCGCGCTGAACCACAACGCCACCCCGCATCGGCCCGGGAAGGAGACCTCTCAGCGAGCACGATCACTGGCGTTCATCGCGTTCGGCATCCTCGCGGCCTCCTCCACCGCACGGTATTACGCAGGCAAGGACGTCACGCTGTACCTGTGCGAGAACGGCTTCATCGCGATCAACCCGCCCCTCACACCGGCACGGCTGGGCAGTCTCAGCACGCGCACCGCCCACCCGCAGTTCCTGGGCGCCATCCAAGAAGTCCTCCAAGCCGTCGGTCTCGAGGTCGTGATCGAGAACCCCTTCCGCGAGCACACCAAGGGAGAGATGCTGCGCGACTGTTCCGACCAGCCACTGCTGTCCTCGCTCGCTGGCGAGTCGACCAGCTGCGGGCGATTTCAGCGCTTCGGGTACCGACACTGCGGCCGCTGCGTGCCCTGTCAGGTCAGGCGCGCAGCCTTCCTCAAGTGGGGCACCCCCGACTCCACCGATTACGTCTACAGCGACCTGGGGCGCCGCGACGAGGACCACGCTGCCTTCGACGACGTGCGGTCAGTCGCGATGGCAAGAGCATCAGTAGACGCCGATGGCATCGACCGTTGGATCGGCCCGTCGCTGAGTAGCCCCTACATCGAGGACCGCGAGGCCATCCGGGCGATGCTCGGCCGCGGAGTCGACGAACTCGCTGCACTCCATCGACACCTCGGAGTCTCGTGATCGACTTCCACTGCCACCTCGACCTCTACCCCGACCCGCACAAGGTCGCAGACCGAGTCCAACACGAGGGCATCGGGATCGTCTCGGTGACCACGACTCCGTCCGCATGGCCAGGAACCAAGGCACTCGAGAACGGCAGGCCATGCGTCCGGACAGCGCTAGGGCTTCACCCAGAGTTGGCAACGGCGCGGCGTGCCGAGCTCGACCTGTTCGAGACCTACCTCGCCGACACTGCATTCGTCGGCGAGGTGGGCCTCGACGGAGCAGCAGCCCAGAGCACACGGCACGATCAGCTCGATGTGCTCGAACACGTTCTCACCACCTGCTCGCAAGCCGGAGGAAAGATACTTTCGATCCACAGCCGGCGAGCCGCCAGCCCCGTCCTAGAAGCACTTCAGCGACACCCAGACTCCGGCGTGCCAATTCTGCACTGGTTCTCCGGCTCCATGTCGGACCTCGACCAGGCGATAGACCTGGGCTGCTGGTTCAGCGTTGGACCAGCAATGCTTGCCGGCGCGAAGGGACGCGCGCTCGTCAGCAAGATGCCGCGGGCACGCATGGTCCTGGAGAGCGATGCGCCTTTCGCGCGTGTGAAGACCGATCCCATCCACCCGTGGGACCTCGAGTCCGCAGCCGTCACGCTTGCCGGAATCTGGGACATCCCCGCCCAGGCCGCGCGAACCCAGCTGGAGCAGAACGAACGCGAACTCAGCTCGAGCGTGGCCGATGTAGGGAGCACGGACCGCCGTGATTTGGGCGCGCACCCACCCAGTTGCACTGATAGCTCCTGACAACGTCTGACGTGAGGACCGAGCCTGGTCCTGCCGCGGTCCTGACCGCCTCCCTCTCTAGGTTGCATGCTGCCTGCTCCGGAGAACCCCGAGAAGGAACCTAGACACGTCTACGGCTGCCACGAACGCGAACTTGAGGGTGTTCCAAGCGAAGAGCAGCAAGAGGACGTTGAGGTCCCCGGGTCCTCCACGCTGAAGGACCGTGGCACAGATGCTCATGGCGAGCGGAGCCTTGACGGCCGGGCGTCAAATGCTAGTCGTACTGGCCGGGGACCAGCGCTGGGCCTCACACCTAGCCCGCAGTACGCGGACCTGGCCGGTGCTTCCGGAACAGTAGGACGTCGCCCTCAACCTCGACATCACCCAGTGGTGCCTCCCGAACCAACGCCGTTCGATACCTCTGTAGAAGGTCCCTTAACTCGTCACCCGAAGGATCAGCGCCGAGGAGGAGCGCCGCTAGCAGCTCACGCCGGCTGGTGTTCTCGCCAACCGAATCAGCACGGCCGAGCAGGTCATCGAGACGTTGATCTAGCGCGATCGGCCACCGAATCGAGACCTGCTTGTCGGCAGAGTCACGCAAGCGCTCATCTGGGTTCACTGAGTGTCGCTCGCGGGTCACGCCGGTGCCATCTCGTAGAATCGAAATATGTCTTTCAGAGGTCTGTCTGACCTCATCGTCACCATGATGGCGGCCGGTGGAGTCCGTGCGCTACTCGCTCACGACCAGCAGCTGCTGCACCGTGAGCTCGCGGCTCTCGCCGGCGACGACACCCCCGCGGCAGAGCGACTCTGGACCCGAGTCGGCGGACGCCCCAAGGTGGTGAGTTCCGAGAGCAAAGTGCGCGGACTCCCCGCGACCCTCTGGTCGGCGGTGAACTCCGGTGCCATGACCGCGACCGAGTACGCGGACGGCTCTGGCGCGTACGTGCTCACCCACGCTCAGCAGGTGGCCGGACGTCGGCTGTTGCTCTCCCTGCCCGCCGACGAAGCCGAACTCGTCTACCGGACTGGCGCTGCCTGGGCCGCCTCCTCGACGACACGGAAGAACCGGGCGAGCGCTGCTGAGTCTCCTCGCGCGACCCGCCGGTCGAGCCTCGCATAGCGTCGCCACGTCCCCGGACCCGGACCACGCCACGAGGCCTGCAGCTTGACCTGCCCTGCGTACCGGCCCTTCTCGACCGGCGCCGCCGTGATCCGCACCGTGCGAAGTTGCCGGGCGCGCGCACCCGGCGGCCAGGTGCCCTCCCAAACCCCGAGGAGACCCGTCCCGTCGACCCGACTCCAGTCGACGTACCGCGCGTCGTCCAGACGCCGGCGCGCCTCGGCAGCTGAGCCAGGACGACGGCCAGGGTCCGGGTCAGTCATCGCGCGCGCAACGGTTGCGACGGCAGGCGGCACCCACGGCGCCAGCTTGTAGAACTTCTGCGGCAGTGCTCGCTTGCTGCTGTCGACGTTGGCCTCCATCTTGGCCTCGTCGACGCTCTCCCAGTCGTAGGGCCCGTTGAGCATTTCGATTAGCACCATGCCGGTCGAGTACACGTCCGAGCACGGGTGGAGCTCCCCCGCCGCGCTCTCCGGCGGCAGGTAGGCAAGCGTTCCAGCCCCTGCGGGCGAACTCCCGTCGGTCAGCGCGGCCACGCTCCCCAGGTCGCCCAGGAAGCCGGTCGTCCGGGAGCCGTCGAGCATCACGTTGCCGGGCTTGACGTCGCGATGCAGCAGCTCGTGGTCAAGGTGCATGTAGTCGAGCGCGGCGAGCACCTGCGAGCAGATCGTCACGGCCTCCCGGATGGAGAAGACGTGTCCCTCCTCGAGGGCGGTGAAGACGCTCTGCCCCTCGCAGTAGTCCGTGGTGAACGTGACCACCTTGAGCGCAGGGTCCATGTCCGGCGTCCACTGCGCCTCCCGTACCGTCAGGAGGTTGTCGTGCTTGAGGTTCTTGAGGAGCTGAGGCTCGGTGAGTGAGCCAGGGATCCCGAACAGTGCCACGGTCTTCGCGACGACGTCGTGCTCGAAGACCTCGTGGCGGTACCGGTAACACTCCCCAGCCGCACCCTCGTTGATGCTCTGCAAGAAGGTGTACGAGGGCTTCGCCAAGTACTGGCCGTGAAGCTCCGGGGCCTCGCTCGCCGTCTGGAGGCTCGCCTCGGCGGCTCCCAGCTCGGCGCTCACTGTGAGTCCTGCAGCTCGCTGAGCGCAGCCAGAACGGTCGCCACGGCTAGGTCACGCTTGTTCGGTCCCCAGTTGGGCGTGATCTTCTCGGGGACCAGTTCGACGGCGATCTCCTGCAGCTTGCCGCTGTCGTAGCCAAGGCGGGACCGCACGGTCTCGCGCGCCACCCGGCGGAACTCGACGTCCTCCTCCGCGGCGGCGAACGCGACAACCGTCTCCATGGTGATCCGCGGAACAAGCGCGTGGTAACCCTGCTTGAAGCGCTTGTCGTACTCGGCCGACAGCAGCCAGACCAGTCCGATGTCGTACGCGCGCAGGACCCGACAGATGTCCTTGCGGGCGATAATCAGCGCCTGGCCGGTGTCCAACCCTTTGGGCAGGTCGAGCCGATAAGCGTTGCCGAGATCGATCAGCGTCCCGTCGGGCTCGACAGCCGCGAACCAGAGCACATCGCTCGCAGCGTGCACACCCAGCGCCCGCATCCGGTCCACCTCCCCGCCCAACCCATCAGCACCAATCCTAGTTGCCGTCAGGTTCTGAAGCGGGCTACTTGGACTTGGATCCGCCACCCTCGCCAGACGGCGGGACGGGAGGCCTGACGGGCGGCTTGGGCGGCTTTGCCGAGGAAGCCTTTGCCCGGTAGCCGTGCTCCAGGCCGTCACCGTTCATCGCGGAGCCGCTCAGGGTGCCCTTGGCAGGACGGCGCTCGGAGTCGGTCACCAGAGTTACGCCTTCTTTGAGCCGCCGCCCTGGCCAGACGGTGGGGTCGGGGGCTTGGCGACGGGTCGGGCCGGCTTGTGAGCGGTGGGCTTATAGCCGTGGGTCTCGCCGCTGGAGACCATCTTGGTGGTGGTCGGGACTGCCTTGGTCACTCGGCGGTCAGTCACTGTCCTGGTCCTTCTTGGAGCCGCCGCCTTGCCCCTTAGGTGGCTTTGGGAGCTTGGTATACGCACCGGACTTGGCGCTCCGCGAGACGGTCGTGGTGGAGCCAGACGCTCGGTAACCGCTGTGGCGCGGTGGCAGGGTCTTCGAGCTCGTCATCTAGGCCCTCCTCGTCATCTTCCGGATTCCATTGTGCCTCACTCGTCGGAATCCGGCCCGGGGAGCAGCAGTTCGACCAGGACCGCGTCGGTGCAATCGATCACGGCCCCGTTCGAATTCTCGACCGCTTGACCGAGGGTGCCGTTGTCGTCGACATGGAAGCTGACCTCGACATAGAGCGATCGCGGGTCGGGCCACGACGATGCGTATGAAGCTTTCCCGAACCAGCCGGCGTACCAGCCGCCGTCATTCATCCTCACGCGAACGAAACAGGGAGAAAGGTCCGCGAACGCGACGTCCCAACCGGAGGGTCGGGGGTCGATCCGGTTCCATCGCTGGTCAACCCACGAGTCCCTGAACTTGTCCTGAAGCCACCCCCAAGTGCTGATCCAGTAGTAGAGCCCGGCCGCCACCGCTGGGATAACGAACGCGGCAAGGAGGGCGAGGAGGGCGTACTTCTGCAGATGGTTGAGTGCCTCGTCCGGATTCTGGTTCGCGAGCGCCTCGATCTGCGGTCCCGCGATAGCCAGATAGACGAGCGCAAAGACGGTGCTTGCGACGATGGCACGCATCAGGCGGGAGGAGAGGTCAGCGTCGGCGGGCGTGCGGCCCCGGAGCCGGACCAGAACACCGAGGAACACGAACCCCGGGACGATCAGGACCAGCGTGATCAGCAGCTGGGTCGCTGAGCTCGGGATCATGTTGTCGATCTTGTCAGGCCGAGGCCGCGGTGTCGGCCAGGCTTCTGTGAAAGCCACGGACTCGTCGGCAGGCGAGGGGTTGTGGACGATGTCGCCGGCGCGGCTGACGAGGTCTTGCAGGCGGTGCGCGAGCAGCCAGAGGCCACTCGATCCGCAGGCCGTGCACCCTGGGGGTGCACGGCCGGTCCAAATTCTCCATTCGCCTCAGAAAGTTGCCGCAGATTGATCGCCCGCGGGCACGGCCAAGACTTTGGTGACTGAGACGAGCACCAGCAACCGAAACGAGGAGGACGACGCCGCGGCCACGGCGGCAACCGAACATCGGGCATACCGCCCTCGCCGGGCGAGTCCGAAATGGACGAAGCCCCGGATCTGGAACCCGGGGCCAGTCACTACGTGCGCGAGGGGGGAGTTGAACGTAGGAACACCACGCCTGATCACGCGCGACCGCCGTCCTGAGCGTGAAACCGGCGTCCCGTTACCTCCGGTTGCCTCCCGTTTCCTCGGCTCCGTGCACCCCAGGGGTGCACCAGCCGTATTCAGTTCGCCCCAGCCTACGTCTCGAGCCCGATCCTCTGGGTGACGAGACCTCAGATCTCGGGGAAGTCGAAAGGCGAGATGGCTCCAAGAGGCGTTCGTCAGCACGGCGGCGCAGCGATGGCAGAAACAACAGTCAAGGTCGATGGACCTGGGAATGCCTGGACTGCCCCAAGCACGGAGCCTCGGCGGTGGTGCTCGCGTGCTGCGTCCGCTGACTTGCCTACGATTGGTCACCCATCCCTGAGTTCGCCCGCCGCTTTGCGCATCTGAGAGATGGCATGGTCTTCATCGCTGGGGAGCGTCGCGGCGAGCTCATTCACCCGTCGCCAGCGGTCGAACGTCGCTCCGTCTCTACGGCCGGCCGCAGCCAGAGCCGACCACGTGTCCGCGCAGCGCAGGAGCGCGGTTCCGGCCTTGGCCATCTCAGCGGACCCCGTTAGCCGCGCCACGTCGGCACAGAACTGTGCCTGCAACCGGCGGAACAGGCCGCCGCCGGTCCCTGCCTTCTCCACAAAGGCGTGGAGTGAACGCAGTGCGACGTCCAGTTCCGGTTCGGGCATGAGTCCCGGCCACCGGTCGACATCTTCGGCGAAGACCGCGACCCCGCTGATCCCGGCAGCCGCCACGGCATCCGGTGGCAGCGCCGAGGTGTCCGGGATAATTGCGGTTACCGCCGCTTGCATGTTCTCGACCGAGGCGACGAGGGCCGAAGCTGCGGTCGGGCGGAGATCGGGGAGGGTCTGGGGCCAGTTCACGAAGTACGTGGTGTGCCTCGTGGGCACAGGGAAGGACCGTGACGCGCGCGCCCGCGCAAGAGCATCGTAGGGGACTTCCTGCACGTCGGCTCGGTCGTTGTCCACGACGAAAGCCGCCTCGGTGTCGTCGTCGTAACCGATCACGACGATGTCATGCCGACTCATCTGAAGGCGGACATTGAGGTAGGGCAGTTCAGCGATGTCCGCCCACATCAGCACGGGACGGCCTTGCTGAAGCTCGCGGCGGACCCAGCCCCAGCCGGTCACGGGGTCGTCGGTGCCACGGACGTCGACCTCGGCACCCAGCCTCGAAAGAAGGTCGACCTCGAGGTCACTGCTACGCCCGACGCTGTAGATGGGCGGGGTGAGACCGGGCATCCGCAGGTAGGTGAAACCCAGACCACCGCCCATTCCGAAGACCAGACCTTCGCTCGGTACCTCCTCCCAGCCGAGACCGGCCCACTCCAGGAGGTCTCTCAGCGCTCCGGAACCGCAATGACCGGCCTCACGGTGGGGATAGTCCAGCAGGATCCGCCGCGGCTCCGGTTGTCGGGGCAGGATCTCAGCTGACATGGCAACTCCTGAACCGGCTCGCAGCGCTCTGTGCGTACGCCGGTGGGTCGGGCGCGGTGGGTTCCGCGACTCTACATTTAGCTCAGGCACGCAGGGGCTCGCGGTCGACGGCGGTTGTGACGGCTGGTGCAGGTCACGATTCGAGGGAGAGGAACCGTACGGCGACTTCGGAGATCTTGCTCGCCGTCGCGGTCCGGTCCCACTTGGGCAGCGCCAGATGACTGACCGTCAGGCGCACCATGGTGTCGGCCGCGTCGACGACGTCGTCTGGGGGAAGGCTCGGGTAGCTCTCCGCCACCCATCCGGCCAGGGTGTCGGAGGCGAGGTCGAGAAGCCGCGCGGATGTCGTGAGCAGCGGGAGCATCCCCGTGGACGCCTGACTGCCCGCATCCAGGTCGCGGTTGGAGATGAGCACTGCCTTGAGCAGGGGGCTGCGTTCGGCCTCGTTCAAGGTGTAGTCGACGGCTGCTGCGATGCCGCGTTTCGCATCGCCGATGTGTGCCTCCAGCGCCTTCTGGATGCCCTCCAGGAAGCGCGAGGCCTCGCGGAGTACGACGGCTTCTCCGAGGCCGGCCTTGTCACCGAACTCCTTGTAGAGCACCGCCCGGGACACCCCGGCACGATCCGCGACCTCCCCCATACGCACCCGGTCCCAGCCGCGGTCGACGATCAGGTCGTGGGCAGCCTCGAGGACAGCGGCGCGCATGTGCTGCCTGAACCGTTCGCGCATGGACGGTGCCCGCATGACAGAGAGGTTAGCGATGTGTCTCGCGACCGACTCGCGTCCCTGACCTGGACACGCCCGCACGCTACCTAGCGTGCTCGTCGGCCAGTTGGTCGACCATGGCGGCGAGGGTGTCCTGGAGTCTCTGCACCCCTACAGTCACTGCCGTCGCCCTCGGAAAATTTCGGAGGTCCTCGAGTGGCACCGGGTCCCCGACCAGCAGGGTGACCCGACGACGGCGGCGGCGGCCTAGCACTACCCTCCCTTCGTAGGCTGGCACGATCGCCTGCACGCCCCATTGAGCGACGGGAATCAGTGGAGCTGACGTCTCCAGCGCGATGCGAACAGCACCTGACCTGAGCGACATCAGGCGCCCATCCGGTCGCTTCGTGATCGATCCTTCCGGATACACGACGACAAGAGCGCCACGCTCCACGGCTTTGACCGCGGCACGGATCCCAGACCGGCCGTCGGACCGATCGACCTCGACGTGGCCGGCCGACCGGAACCACCAGCCGACTGCTCTACGGTGAAACAGGCTCGCCTTGGCCATGAACCGGGGGGTCCGGCCCTGGGCGAGGATCATCTCCCCCAGGAACAGCGGGTCGGCCTGGGAGACATGGTTGGCGGCGAGCACCGCGCCTCCCGACCCGGGCAGGCGTTCGGTGCGGCGCCAGTCCGCTCTCCTGCCCAGCAGGAGCAGCGGTTTACAGACGAGCAAGGCCAGCCACCACGCAGGCCCGCGGGCGTCTCCGGGGACGCGTCTCTCACCCGCGGGCCGACGCGAGTCACGCAAGTCCGGAGCGATATGCAGGACTCTCACCGCCGTCCAGACCGTCGACCTCCAAGCCATCCTTGCTCAGCTCGGCGGGCGATGGCTCGGTGGTGACCACGACCAGCGGTTACTGCGGCTTCTCACACCGCCACCTCCGCTTTCAGTGCGGCCATGTCGATCGCGGTCCCCTGGGTGAGCATGCGTTTGGTGGCCATGAAGTCGCGGGGACGGTTGACACAGTCAGCGGCTATCGGCTCGCCCTTCCGGAGGTAGTAGCAGGTGAAGTGGCGGTCACGGGTCGGGTCACCGCTCACGACGATGTCGTCATAGCCGGTGTTGAGTCCCGCGATCTGGAGCTTGAGGTCATACTGGTCCGACCAGAACCACGGGAGCGCCGCCAGCTCCTTGTCCTTTCCACAGATGGTCGCTGCTGCCACCTTGGCCTGCTCCACTGCGCTCGGGACCGACTCCAGCCTGATTCGTCGGCCGTAGCGGGGGATGTCCTGCGACGTGCAGTCCCCGGCCGCCACGATGTCAGGGTCACTGGTGCGGGCGTGGGCGTCGATGAGGATCCCGTCGTCCACGACCAGGCCGGCTGCCTCGGCGAGCTCGGTGGTCGGCTCGATACCGATGCCGACGATCACAAAATCGGCTCGGACCGATTCGCCGCTGGCCAGGACCACCTCTCGCAGGCGGGTGTCGCCGACCAGGGCCTCGACCGAGGCGTCCGTCCGCACGTCGACGCCCTCTTCTTGGTGGATCCGCGTGAAGAAGGCCGACACCTCAGGGGCGGTGACCCGCTCGAGGACCCGGTCTGCGGCCTCGAGGACCGTGACGTGGAGGCCCGACGAGCGCAGCGAGGCAGCGGTCTCCAGCCCTATATACCCACCACCCACTATGACGGCGTTGCGTCCGGGGATCGCGTCCTCGCGAATCCGCTCCACGTCCGACGACCGACGCAGGTAGTGCACCCCGTCGAGGTCGGCACCCTCGGCACGGAGACGTCGGGGGTGCGCTCCCGTGCAAAGAGCAAGAGCGTCATAGGACAGGCGGTCCCCGGTGCCGAGCACGAGCTCGCCCGCCGACCGGTCGATCGACTGCACGCTGGCAGTCAGGGGCTCGACGTCCTGCTTGACGTAGAAGTCCTCAGACCGGATGGCCAGCTCCTTCAGCGAGCACTTCCCGGCCAGATATCCCTTCGACAGCGGAGGTCTTTGGTACGGCAGCGCCGACTCGTCACCGACCAGCACGATGTCACCCGACCAACCCTCCTGGCGGAGGCTGGTGACCAGCTGTACCCCGGCATGGCTGGCGCCGACCACCACCGCGCGTTCCGTGCTCATCCGGCGCCCTTGGGGGTGAGCTCGACCATCAGCTTGCTGATGCCGCGAACGAAGTTGGACTGCACGTACTGCGGCTCCCCGACCACATCGATCCTCTCGAAGCGCGGGAGCAGCTCCTCCCAGAGGATCCGCAGCTGCAGCTCGGCCAGCCGGTTGCCCATGCACCGATGCACGCCGAAGCCGAAAGCAATGTGGTTGCGGGCGTTGGGCCGGTCGATGATCAGCTCGTCCGGTCGCTCGAACACCGTCTCGTCGCGGTTGCCGGACGCGTACCACATGACCACCTTGTCGCCCTTGCGGATGAACTGGCCGTTCAGCATGGTGTCGGTCTTGGCGATCCGCCGCATGTAGGCAAGGGGGGTTTGCCAGCGGATGATCTCAGAGACCATGTTCGGGATCAGGTCCGGGTTGGCCTTGAGCTTCTCGAACTGGTCGGGGTACTGGTTCAGCGCGAGAACTCCGCCGCTCATCGAGTTGCGTGTGGTGTCGTTGCCGCCCACGATCAGCAAAACGAAGTTGCCGATGAACTCCATCGGACGCTTGATCAGGTCCTTGGTGCTCTCATCGCTCTGCAGCATCGTGACCAGGTCGAACCCGGGCTCTTCGCCGGCCGCGAGCCGGGCGGCCTTGGCGTGCCAGAGTTCCGTGAGTCCTCGCGCCATCTCGAGCATGCCGCGGAACAGCTCGTCGTTGTCGGTAGTGGCGGGGCCGCCGTTGGTCTGCTCCATCGAGGTTGCCAGGTCCGACCACTCGACGAGCTTGTGCCGCTCCTCGAAGGGGAAGTCCAGCAGCGTGGCCAGCATGCGGGCGGTCAGCTCGATCGACACCGTGCTCACCCAGTCGAACGGTTCGTTGACGGGCAGGTTGTCCAGGACGTCCCTGACGCGCTCGCGAATGAGGTCCTCCATCTCATGGAGGTTCTTCGGCGCAACGACACCTTGGACGGCGCGACGCTGTATGTCGTGTTTGGGTGGGTCCATGGCGATGAACATCGCGACGTCCATGAACCGCGGGGGTGTTCCGATGACGATGAGAGGCTCGGCGGAGAAGACCTCGTGGTTCTTGTCCACCGCCATGATGTCGGCGTGACGCGTCACCGACCAGAACGGGCCGAAGGGACTGTGGGGCTGGTAGTGGACCGGAGCCTCGTTGCGCAGACGTTCGAAGTAGGACGCCCACCGCCCCTGTCGGTAGAGGAACGGGTTGCTGAGGTCGATGTCGGCGAGGGGGACCTCTTCGACCGGCGGGATCGGGGCCTCGACGAACATCGGCCCGTTCGCGCCGGTGAGCCACCGCCGGCCCTTGTCGTAGAGGCGCGCGCCCTGGATCTGTCGCTCCAGGGGGATGGCGGACTCGACCTTCGTCTTCACTGTTTCTGGGATCTTGACTTCTGGGAACTTCATCTGGCTTGACCTCCTGCTACATCTGGAACTCGGGCAACTGCACGGTCAAGCCATCCCACGATTCGCAGACTTTGACTTGGCACGACAGGCGAGACGTCGGCTGTCGCTCGGGGTTCATCGAGAGCATCTCCTCCTCCTCGGGACCGGACCGGCCGACCTTGTCGGCCCAGGCGGGATCAACGATCACGTGACAGGTGCCGCATGCGGCCTCGCCGCCGCAGTCGGCATCGATGCCCGGGATGGCGTTGTTCGTCGCCACCTGCATCAGCGAACTGCCCTCCTCGAGCGGGGCCTCGTGCTGCTCCCCGTCGTGTGACATGAAGGTGACCACTGCCATCGACAATTCTCCTGACTTTGCCTACTGGATGGACGTTCTGGCGATGATTGTTGTCGGCGGTCCGCTGGCAAAGCCATGTCGTATCGTGTCAGTATGTTGTGAATTCGGATCACGTGAGGGTTGCCTGTGTGGACAGACGAGCCAGGCGTCCCGTCGCTGGCCTTCGTGCAGCTGCTGAGCAGTCCGGCGATCGACGAGGACGCCGTCGAGCGTTTTCGCGTCGTCATGGCGCGCGAGGGAACCGGTGAGCTGACTCTCATCCAGACCCAGGGCGAGGCACCGCTGCGGTGGTTCCGCGAGGTCTATCCCGACCTCGACGGCGAGCAGGCCACCCGGCTCGGGATCGCCTGCGCAGAACACGCACAGCTCACGTCCTTCGGACCGTTGAGTGTCCCGTTGGTCAGCGCGTGCACCGTCGCAGAGGTCGTGGAGCTGCTGACCTACCTGCCCTTGATCACCAAAGCGGTCACCACGCAGTTCCATCCGCGGCAGGACGACCTGACGATCAGGCTGTTGGGGAACGCAGGCGACCCCGATCTCGACTGTCTGGTCGTCACTTACTGCGGACTGGCACTCATGCGGTTGATCGACCTGCTGGTCGGCGAGCCGTCGGAGGCGACCATGCACAGCCACTGGCCGGAGCCGAGCGGGCTACCCCGAGAGGCCGAGAGCCGGTCCCGACTCGAGTTCGACGCCCCCTTCTCCTACCTGCACATGCCCGCGAGGACGCTTCGTGCTGCCTGCCGCTTCCCCGACCCGATCACCTACGGACTCGCCGTCACCGAGCTCCAGCAGGCGCTCGCGCGCCGAGCCGGCACCCCGGAGTTCGCCCGCAGGGTCCGGGCGTTGCTCGACGACGGGCCCGGGGCGAGGACGATCCAGTCCGTCGCAAACGAGTTCTCGATGTCCTCGAGCACCCTGAAGCGCCGCCTCGCCGCTGAGGGGACCAGTTTCCGGGAGCTGCTGCAGCAGTCGATGGTCGACCGCGCCAGGAAGCGGCTTCTCGACCCCTCCACGTCGGTCAGCGAGGTCGCCAACGAGCTCGGCTACAGCGATCTCACCAACTTCTCGCACGCCTTCAAGAGATGGACCGGCAGCTCACCGAGCCACTTCCGAGGTGAGCACGAGCACCGATGAGGCGAGAGTGCTCAGTCCGAGCTCACCGACGGGTTCACGGCTGCATGCTCGGTGGCCTCCCCGGTGTCGGCAGGAGCAGCGAAGGTGTCGTCCGCAACCCCTAAGCCGGGGGTCATGCGGCCGTAGGCCTGGTCGAGGGCCGTCAGGGTCCGGTCCAGCGAGAGGTCGTCGAAGCTGTCGAAGTCCATCGGGGCACGTCGAAGCTCTCGCACAGCTCGCCATTGAAGGCCGGCGTCGCCTTCAACCATCGGTCGTCGAGGTGGACGCTGCAGTACCCGTGGTACACGAACAGGTCCGCGCCACCCATGAGGGCCCGCAGGTTGTCGGTCCGCAGGTGGTTGAGGAAGTCGGCGAAGCCCACCCGGGCAGGGATGCCCACGGCCCGCAGCGCTGCGGTCAGCAGCACCGGCCTTGGGAACGCTGTAGGCGCGGCCTGCCTCGAGCACGTAGCTGGCCCGGTAGTGCTCAGGGTCTCGGGGCACCGAATGGGGGTCGTACCAGACTCTGTCCCGGACCGCTGCGAAGAGCAGGCTCGCCCGCTCACGCGGCGTCGATGCGCCGGCGACCACCTGCTGCGTGAAGTCGCGCACCGCAGCGCTGTCGTGATCGAGGAAGAAGGCCGACTCAAGGTGCGGTCCCGCCGTCGGCGTCATCGCCACCGCCAGGTGGTCGTCGGCCTTCCCGACCTCGACGACCATGCGTCGGCCTCCTCTTCCCAACGCGGCTGCGCACAGTGCGCGCCGTCCACACGCTGGAGCGGTCCTCATCGGACGCTCAAGTAGCTGTCGTCGTCGAAGCCGAGCCCGACGCTGTCAGCGAGATTGCGCGGGTCAACCACACCTGGTGTGCGATCCGGGCGACGACCTCGTCGTGCGACTCGTCGTGGTAGTCGAGCCAACAGATGGTCCCAGCATCGACCGGGTGCCCATCAGCCCCGCCATGACGCCGTCCCGGAAGGTCGACCTCGGGGTTGCGCAGGTACGCCCGACGCGGCGGCCACCAACTCCCCCGGAACCGCGTGCGCCCCAAGCCTGGCCCGACGCATCTCCCTGTTCTGCTGGCGCACTGCCATGAAGCGATCGAGGGTCGGATGCTCGGCCGCCCAACCGAGTGCAGCCCCGATGGCACCCGGATGATGGCAGGGCCGGTGCCACTGACCTGCATCGCGGGCCGAAGGGTGGTCGATGACCTGGTCCGCCGCGCACCGCAGCACCTCGCCGACGAGATCTTCCTTGCTGCGAAGTGGCGGTAGACGTGGGGCCGCGCATGCCTGCGCGTTCGGCGATCTGAGCGGTGCCGACCCCGGCGCCGTGATCCTCGATCGCGTCAGCCGCCGCCACTAGCTGTTCGCGCCGCGGACCTCGATGGGAGACGAGTCGAGATGACTCGGCGATCGGCTTGGAATGCTTAAGCTGTGGAGCGGGGATCGTCGGCGGTGGTGTTCGCGTATTGCGTTCGCCGACCGGCCACGATCGGTCACCCACCCCGGAGTTCGCCCGCAGCAGTGCGCATCTGGGAGATGGCATGGTGCTCGTCGCTGGTGAGAGTCGCGGCGAGTTCATTGACGTGTCGCCAGCGAGCGAGCGTCGATCCGTCGCTACGGCCGGCGGCAGCTAGAGCCGACCATGTGGCCGCGCAGCGCAGGAGCGCAGTTTCAGCCTTCGCCATCTCAGCGGACCGCGTTCGCCGCGCCACGTCGGCACAGAACTGCGCCTGCAACCGGCGGAACAGGCCGCCGCCGGTCCCTGCCTTCTCCACGAAGGCGTGGAGAGAGCGCAGCGCGACGTCCAACTCAGGTTCGGGCATGAGTTCCGGCCACCGGCCGACATCTTCCGCGAAGACCCCGATTCCATCGATCCCGGCACCAGCAACGGCATCCGGCGGCAGCACCGAGGTGTCCGGGATGATCGCGGTCGCCGCCGCTTGCATGTTCTCGACGGAGGCGACGAGGGCCGAAGCCGCGGTCGGGCGGAGATCCGGCAGGACCTGGGGCCAGTTCACGAAGTAGGTCGTGTGCCTGGTGGGCACGGGGAAGGATCGTGACGCGCGCGCCCGCGCAAGCGCATCGTAGGGGACCTCCTGCACCTCGGCTCGGTCGTTGTCAACCACGAAAGCGGTCTGGGTCTCGTCGTCGTAACCGATCACGACGATGTCGTGCCGACTCATCTGGAGGCGGACATTCAGGTAGGGCAACTCAGCGATGTCTGCCCACATCAGCACGGGACGACCTTGTCGTAGTTCCCCACGGACCCAACCCCAACCGGTGGCGGGGTCGTCGGTGTGCCGGACGTCGACCTCTGCACCCAGCCTGGCAAGAAGATCCACCTCAAGGTCACTGCTACGCCCGACGACGTAGATGGGCGGGGTGAGACCAGGCACCCGCAGATAGGTGAAGCCGAGCCCACCGCCCATTCCGAAGACCAGACCTTCGCTCGGCACCTCCTCCCAGCCCAGGCCGGCCCACTCCAAGAGGTCTCTCAGCGCTCCGGACCCGCAATGACCTGCCTGACGGTGGGGATAGTCCAGCAGCACTCGACGCGGCTCCGGCCGAAGCGCAGCGACCTCAACTGACATGGGAACTCCTGGAGTAGTCGGAGCACTCTGCGCGAGCGTGTGCCCGTCAAACGGTGGGCGCGAATCTACATGCATTCATGCACGCATGTAGACTCAGGCTGTGCCGCTGAAGCTAGGACGACAAGAAGACCGCTCGGCTGCTACCCGTCGGGCATTGCTGGACGCGACGGTCACATGCCTTGCCGAGCTCGGCTATACGGGGACAACCAGCGCCGCGGTCGCGGCTCGAGCGGGCCTTTCTCGCGGCGCGCAGCTGCACCACTTCGGGACACGCGACCAGTTGGTCGTGGCGGCGGTTGAGCACTTGGCGCAGCAGCGCCTGCGCCGCGTCCGAGAGCAGATGGCCCAGCTCGAGCTCCGTGACGCCGAGGACGGGGGGGCGACCGACCACAGGAGGCGAGGGACGGCGCTCCGCCTGCTATCAGATGCGCTGTCGGGGCCCTTGTATGCGGCGAGCCTCGAACTGTGGGTGGCCGCCCGCGCTCACGAAGAGCTGCGGGCAGAGTTGGTCCCCACCGAAGACCGCGTGAACGCGGAGCTCGCCGAGATGTGCCGCACCTACGTCACACAGGACCCCATCGAAATCCGACTCACCCTGGATCTCCTTCTCGGTCGAGGGGTTAGCGGTCTGCTCGCTCCTCATTCCCATGAACGGCAGAGCGAAGTCTTGGCTGCCTGGGCGCAGCGCCTCCAGGGCGGTCCTCGTGGCTGACATGCAAGCGCTGCTGGCCATGTGGGCGGAGAAGTTCACCGTCTACCCGGACGGGGCTGAACTCCCGACTCACCACGACCACTGCCTGGGGTGCGGCCCGAACAATCCCCATGGGCACCACCTCCGGGCCCTGCGGCACGGGGATGGTGTGCAGGCTTGGCACACGTTCGACAATCGTCACGTAGGCGCACCGGGCATTGTCCATGGCGGCGCAGTCGCCACCGTTGTCGATGACCTTTACGGTTGCCTGCTTTTCCTCGAAGGAGGCCCTGCCGTCACCCGCCAACTGACGATCGAGTATTTGGCACCGGTACTCATCGGAGCGGAGTACCGACTCCAGGCCGATGTCGTCCGGCGCGAAGGGCGCAAGCTGTTCGTCGCTGCCCGTGCAACCGAGCCAGCCGGTCGCGCGGTCATCACTTCTACGGCCGTGTTCGTGAAAGTGTCTGTCGAGCACTTCGCTCAGGGCAGTCCACCTGGCGTGCCTGCGGATTGACCGCGCCCGTCCTTGCAGGGCCGCCTCGGGCCATCGCTCGCGGCCTGCGGCCTGCGCCTCCAATCCGGGCATCCGCTGACGCTCACACCCGGGATCGGGACCACTCGAGCGGCTCGCCAATCCGGCCCCGACCCCGGGCCGTCGGCTGACGCGGTCAGTTGTGCAGATGGACGCCATGTTTGTACTCTCGGTACAAGCCCAGCACAGCGAAGGGATCCACGTCGGTGCGTACTGTCCCGGCTCACACGGCGGTCAAACTCAGCGTCGCAGCGGAGCTGTTCGCCGATCACGGTGTCGAGCAGACCAAGATCGAGGACATCGCTGCTGCCACTGGGATTCCCAAGGCGACGTTGTACTACTACTTCGCCGGCAAGGAGGAGATCCTTGCCTTTCTGTTCCGCGACACCTTGAACCGCGTTGCGGATGAGGTGGCCATCGCCGTCGAGTCGGAAGGGTCGGCAGCGGCCCGGCTCGCCGAGGTGATTCGAGCGCAGTTGCGGGTGATGGCGGAGCAGCCGGCGATCTGCCGGGCTTTGGTGGGTGAGCTAGGACGTGCGGGCCGTATCCCTGAGATCGCAGCGATGATTCATGCGGCCTACTACCAGCCCGTACAGTCGCTGATCGAGGACGGCGTGACTGAGGGCTCGCTGCGGCAGGTGCCCGATCCGGAGTCGGGTGCCATGGCGGTCTTCGGTGCGGTCACCATCAGCGCCCTGTCCTACCTTGTCACCGACCAGGCCCTGGACCAGGAGCGCATCGCGAGCGCCGTGACGACCCTGGTCCTCGACGGCCTGCGGCTGCGTCAGCGCTGACCCCGACCGCGCGGCCGCAAGCGACGGTGCCGGTCCCGACAGACGAGGATCTTACGACGTGCTAAACCAAGCCCTGCCGATCTGGGCAGTCCGCGTACTGACCGCTGTCCTCGCACTGGCACTGTTCGTCCTCACCGTTGCGGTCGCCCTGCTGCTGCCGCACATCCCCCGGCTGGTGCGGGCGGCCTCCGACATGCCGGCGGCCCTAGAAGTGGTTGACCGAGCGCCGGACACCCTGGACCAGGTAGAGAGGATCGACCGCAATGTCGAGAGCCTCACTCCCCCTGTGGCCACCGCGACCGAGGACCTCTCCGCGGTCGCGCCGCACATCGAAACCCTCGCCGGCCAGATCAACCAACTCTTGGATGACCTGGCGGCCCTGCAGCGGACCTCCAAGCCGCTCGGCGAGGCCGCCCCCAAGATCGCGGCCCTCTCCGGGCAGCTCGAGGGCCTCCAGACCTCGCTACGTCGGCTCGATCGCGACCTCGTCGAGCCACTGACGGAGGTGAGGAGGCCGATGCGGAGGCTCGCAGACACCGCGGGGCCACTCCCCGAGAGCCTGGAACGTCTCAACCGGAGCACCGCCGTGCTCGAGCAGCTACCCGGGTACTTCGACCGACTGCAGCGAATCCTCGTACGTGTCGCGCGGCATGTGCGAAATCTCGATGAGAAGACAGGCCCGAACCTCTGGTGATCCGGGTGGCCGAGCGCTACCCACTCGTGACGGACTTACGTGCATGCACGACGGCATGTAGCGTGCTGCCATCCGGACGCTTCTCTCTTCCCGTTCGCGTCCGTTGGGGGTGACCCAATGAACCGCGGGCCTGTCTGGCAGCCAATGGCGGACCTGCTCTCCGACGTGGTGTGGCATGCGGCGTGGTGGCTCTATGGCGGAATGGTGGCCTTCGGGAGTTGCTGGTGGTTCGGATGTGGCGGCTACCGCGAGTGGCAGCAATGGGAGCGTGACTGGCTTGAGCGGCGCGAGCAGCGACGAAGGAGCCGTATCGACAGAGACATCGCGCGCGGCCTGCGCGAGATCGAGGAATTCCTCCGGCTTCGGTGCTCCCCGCCGGTGAATGAGCCTCACGGCGGGACGCGGCCAAGGGTACGCCACGGCCGACCGAGGCCGCTTCGATAGTCGCGCGAGCGGGCGGATCCCTTCATCCCGTACGGGCCGAGCCAGGCTCGCTACATGTGCCGGTGACGCAGACCAGCACGCGCCCCGGCCACACCGCCCCCTCCTTCGCACGCGGCCGTGAGGGCGGGCCACTACTTGCCGATGACCTCAGGACGACGCGCCACCTCCGTGTCCTGACGTTCCGTGAGCATGCGCAGGAGCCTGTCGCCCTCGACATCGAGGTCGGGCAGCATCCGGTCCAGCCAACGCGGCAACCACCAGGCCTTGTCGCCGAACAGCGACATCAGCGCCGGAGTCAAGGTCATGCGGACCAAGAAGGCGTCGATGAGGATGCCGATCGCAAGCGCGAAGCCGATCTGCTTGATCATCACGTCATGGCTGAAGATGAAGCCGGCGAACACCGAGACCATGATCACCGCGGCGGCGACCACGACACGGCTGGCCTGATCGAAACCGTGAACCACGCCGGCCTCGCCGTGGTGGCCGTGGACGTGGGACTCGCGCATCGAGGAGACCAGGAAGACCTGGTAGTCCATCGCTAGCCCATAGAGGATTCCGGTGACAATGACCGGGATGAAGCTGAACAATGGCCCGCCGGTGTCGACCCCCACCATCCAGCCAAGCCATCCCCAAGAGAACACCGCAGTGGTCACCCCGAAGGTCGCCAAGATGCTGAGCAGGAACCCGAGCGTGGCCTGGATCGGTACGACGAGTGACCGGAACACCACCAGCAGAATCAGGAGCGACAGCCCCACAATGATGATCAGGTACAGCGGGACGATCTCGGCGAGCCGGTCGGACATGTCGATGCCGATAGCGGTGAAGCCAGTGACGCCGATCACGACGTCATGATCCTGGGCGACAGCCGAGCTGGGTGAACGGAGCGCCTGAACGAGGTCGGCCGTGGCATCGTCGTCTGGGCCCGAGGTGGGGATGACACTGAGGACTGCCATCTCCCCGTCCTGACTGGTGCCCACTGGCACCGCAGCGACGATCTCCTTGCGCTGCTGGAGCTGTTGGGTCACCGCGCCGAGGGTCCGAGGCGTGACGGCGGCGCCATCGGCGGACTCCACGGTCACCAGCAACGGACCGTTGTACCCCTCACCGAACCCGCGGGTGACCGCCTCGTAGCTCTGCCGCGCGGCGGTGTCGGTGTTTGCGCTGGCACCCGTCGGCAAGCCGAGGTCCATGCTCGCCGCGGGAACAGCACCCACCCCCAAGACCGCCACTACACCGAGGATCACCGGCCAACGGAACCGCACCACCGCCTTGACCCAGTGGTCGGCCACGCTGTGGCTGTCCTCCTCCCGGCGGGTATGCCCCTTCTTGCGGGCTTTGGCCGACACGATCCGCTCCCCGATCAGTCCGAGCAGAGCCGGCAGCAGGGTCAGCGCGATGAGGACAGCGAGCAGCACCGTGGCCGCGGCGACCAGAGCCATGGTGGTGAGCATGGAGATGCCAATGACGGTGAGCGCGACCAAGGCCACGATCACGGTGAGACCGGCGAAGAGCACGGCGCTGCCTGCCGTTCCAACCGCCCGGCCAGCCGCCTCGCGGGCGTCGAGGTCGCGATCGATGATCAGTCGCCGCTGCCGGTTGACCACGAACAACGCGTAGTCGATTCCCACCGCGAGGCCGATCATCAACGCCAGGACAGGGGTTGCGGTGTTCATCTCCACCGTCGTCGACAGGGCAAACGCCGTTCCCACGCCCACCCCGACCCCGACGAGGGCGGTGATCAATGGAAGGCCAGCGGCGACGAGCGAGCCAAGCGTAAGAACGAGGACCACGGCCGCGACCGCGAGACCGACCACCTCGGCGGCGCCGACCGGGATCTCGATCGCCTTCAGCGAGTCACTCGGCAGGACCCGCAGACCGGTGCCCCGCTCCGCATCCTCGACGACCGACAAGACCGCGGAGACCTGATCGTCGGTCAGCGACGTGGACGGCACGGTGAACTGGAACTGGAACAGCGCCACTGGCGCCTGAGTCGAGACCAGCACCCCCGGCACCGGGGTCCCGTCGAGGACCAGCGGCTGGTACGGCGGCGCCGTCCCCGGCCCGCTTTCCGGCTGGTCAGCCCCAGGCCCTCCCGGCGGCTGCCCCTGACCCTGGCTCAAGTCAGCCGGGTTGATGACCTGGTCCAGCTCGTAGACGTCCTGGACCGTCTCAGCGATCGCGGCCATCCGCGCGGGGGTATCCAGCCGGTCGCCGTCTGGAACGGTGAACACCACACTGGCCTGGCCTCCCGATGCCTCCGGCAGCTCCCGAGAGACCCGATCGAGAACCTGCTGGGCCTCGGTGTTGTCGATCTTCATCTCCGAGGTCACCTTCACCCCGTTGACCACCAGTGCAGCGACGACGGCAGCCAGCACCAACACCCACCCGACGATGATGGGCCAGGGCTTGCCGAAGCAACCGCGCCCGAGGCGGTACAAGAACGTGGACATGGGCTGCTCCTCAGCGAGTGATGTGCGGGTCAGAACCCGGTACGGAGGTGATTGAAGACCTCAGTCAGGAACTCGTCGAACTCCACGGCGTCGCGACTCGGCGGATCGCCAGGAAGGCGGACGTCGACGAGCCCCTCCAGCGCGGTGGAGACCATGCCGTAGACGGCGCCGACCAACAGGGTGAGGTAGGAAGCCGGATAGCGTCCGGCCGCCACGGCGGCCACCCGCTCCTCGACCTCCAACCGCATCCGGTGCTGGACGTGATAGACGTGAGGCTCCAACGATGGATGCGCGCGCGCCAACGCCAGCACCTCCCGCATCCGGGAAAGCCCCGCTGTCGTCAACTGCAGCCGCAGCACGACCTCGACCGCGTCCAGTAACGGGCGCCCATCCGACACGTCCTCGAGTGCGTCGGCGGCAGCCTCAATACCGGCGTAGGCGACCGATGCCACCGCCGCTTCCTTGCAGGGGTAGTGGTTCGCGAATGTACGACGCGAGTAGCCGGCCAACTCTGCGACCTCGTCGATCACGAACCCGTCCAGGCCGCGCTCCTTCGCCAGGCCAAAGGCAGCCTCGGCAAGCGCCTGTGCCGTCGCCGCACGCTTCCTCTCCCTCAGGCCTTGGGTCACGGCCATAGCCTCCCAGGCACTTGCCCAACAGGCAAAATTGCCTGATCTGCACATCACATTCTGGTCGCGGCCCCCCGGACCGGCCGCTGCGCAGTCGCCGGCCGCGCGACCCCTCCTCGGAGCGGCTGGTCACCGGCGCGGCACTGCTGCCGATCGCCCTGCTGGGCGGCGCCGTTCAACCTGACCCGGTTCATACCCGGCAGCTCGCCCTACGACCAGCACAGCATCCCCCAGCGGATCCTCGGAATGCCGACCGCCCTGCTGAGCCAAGACCTGATCGTCATCACCGCTGCTCTGGGCCTCGCCATGAGGCGAGCGGCGCGGCGTGGGTGAGTCCTCCGTCTGGGGTGCGCTGAGTCGGCACCGGACGACACTTTGGCGCCGCCAGGAGTCTCGACTTGAATGACGGGGTGTGCTGTACTCAGAGTACAAACTCATTGTTGAAACTGAGAGGGTTGTCTGATAGTCCACGGCCCCAGGCCGATCGCCGCCTCCTGCCGTTGCGCCCCTCGCGGCACTGCACAGGCGAACCACACGCCACACCAGATCCGGCCGTTCGAAGGTGGAGCGGCGTCGAGGGCGCCTGGGAACGAAGCAGACGATGAAGCCACCTGGAGATACCGATGAGCAACCAGCAGCTGACCTACAGCCCGTTCGATCCCGACATCATCGCTGACCCTTACCCGGTCTACCGGCAGCTGCGCAGTGAAGTCCCCGCCTACTGGTCGGAGCAGGCGAACACCTGGGTGCTCAGCCGATACGTCGACGTCTGCGCGGCGCTCGCCGACCCGGCGACCTACTCCTCTGCGTCCGGGATCTTCCCGACCCCTCCCGGGGTGGACATGACCCAGTTGTTCTTGCCCATGCTCATCATGACCGACCCACCGCGACACACCGCGCTGCGCAAGATCGTCAGCAAGGCGTTCACCCCCCGGCGAATCGCCGCACTCGAACCCCACATCCACTCCATCGTGGACGATCTGCTCGATGATTCACCGAAGTCGGATGGGTGGGACTTTGTCTCTGGGTTCTCCGGACCGCTGCCGGCCATCGTGATCGCCGACATGCTGGGCGTGCCGCGGGCAGACCGTGACCGTTTCCGCACGTGGTCCACCACTCTCATACAGTCCAACCCCGCCCGTGGCGAGTTCGGCCCCGGTCTGGAGGCCGCCACATCCCTCTACGACTACTTCTCAGAGTTTCTTGCTGAACGACGCGCGCGCCCTCAGGACGACCTCATGAGCGCGCTGGTCCAGGCCGACGCCGACGGCGAACGCCTCAGCGAGGATGAGCTCCTCGGCTTCTGTCTGCTGCTGCTCGTGGCCGGACACGAGACCACCACGAACCTGCTCTCCAACAGCGCGGTCGTGCTCGCTCAGCAGCCCGATAGCCGCCGGCAACTGGCGGACCGCCCAGAACTCGTTCCCGGCGCCGTCGAAGAGCTGCTCCGCTACGACTCCCCCGTCCAGGGCCTGTCGCGCACCCTTACCCGGCCGGTCGACGTGCACGGACAACACATGGCGACTGGCGAAACCGTGCTGCTGCTCTTCGGCTCCGCCAACCGAGACGACCAGGCATTCTCAGACGCCGACCACTTCGACCTCCATCGCGCTCCCGAACGGCAGGTCGCGTTTGGACGTGGGATCCACTTCTGTCTCGGCGCGGCGCTGGCGCGGCTCGAAGCGCGCATCGCGCTGCAGGCACTCCTCGCCCGCCAACCGGACTGGGAAGTCGACCTGGATTCGGCCGTTCGACTCCGCTCTGGCCCCATCCGCGGCTACCTGTCCCTGCCCCTGGAGTAGCGCAGGTCGGCGGAAGGTCCGGCGCGGGCGACAGCCACACGCAGTTCCTCTTCAGCTGCCGACCGAGGCTCGGCGTGCCACTGCTCGTGCCCGTCGCTCCATCACCGCTGAACCGCGCTTGTGCAGCAGCCACCCACTGATGACCAGTGGCACGCCGAACGCTAGGAACCCGAGATCCCACGACAGTGGGGCGCCGATGTCGTCGCGCACATGGTGAACACCGAGCAGGTGATGATTGACGATGCCCTCCAACAGGTTGAAGATCCCCCACCCCGCGAGAACCAGGCCGAAATGGAAGGACCAACTCGGAGCGAAACGGCCTCCACGCCAAGCCTTGATTGGGGACTGCTGCACGAATAGGTGACATCTGATCTGTGGTGCCGAGAGGTGCCGCTGGAAGGATGTGCACTGTGCCGAAGCCGTACCCCAAGGAGTTCCGCGACGACGTCGTTCGCGTCGCGAGGAACCGTGAGCCGGGAGTCCACCTCAAGCAGATCGCTGCCGACTTCGGCATCAGCGAGTCGTGCCTGACGAACTGGATGAAGACCGCAGACGTCGAGGATGGCGTGAAGCCGGGGACGACCGCTGCCGAGAGCGCCGAACTTCGTGAGGCGAGGAAGAGGATCCGGCTGCTGGAGCAGGAGAACGAGGTGCTGCGCCGCGCGGCGGCCTATCTGTCGCAGGCGAACCTGCCGGGAAAATGATGTACCCGCTCGTCCGCGAGCTGGCCGTGGACGGGATCCCCGTTACGGTGACGTGCCGGGTGCTCAAGATCGCGCGTCAGCCCTACTACCGCTGGCTCCAGCGTCCGGTCACCGACGCCGAGCTGGAGGAGGCCTACCGCGCCAATGCGCTGTTCGACGCCCACCGTGACGATCCCGAGTTCGGCTACCGGTTCCTGGTCGACGAGGCACGCGAAGCCGGCGAGCCTATGGCGGAGCGGACCGCGTGGCGGATCTGCTCGGACATGGGCTGGTGGAGCGCGTTCGGCAAGCCCAAGCGCGGGAAGGCGAAGAGGCCCGGCCCACCGGTCCACGACGACCTGTGCGCCACCGTCGACAAGCACGGCGTGATCCGGCACGAGTTCAATGCCGATGGGCCGAACGAGCTGTGGATCGGCGACATCACCGAACACCGCACCGGCGAAGGCAAGCTCTACCTCTGCGCGTTCAAGGACGTCTACTCCAACCGGATCGTGGGCTATTCGATCGACTCGAGGATGAAGTCCCGGCTCGCGGTCGCGGCGCTCAACAACGCGGTCGCCAGGCGCGGCGGCGTGGTCGGCTGCATCGTGCACACGGACAGGGGCTCGCAATTTCGGAGCCGGAGATTCGTCCGTGCACTCAACCGTCACCACATGGTCGGATTGAACCGCCCCGGCGAGTCCGGAGAGCTGATTCGTTGGAAGGATCACTCTCATGGCACGTCCCTCGAAGTACCCGACCGAGCTGCGTGAGCGCGCGGTGCGGATGGCGATGGAGTCCCGGCAGGACTATCCGCATGAGGCCGCGGCGATCAGGTCGGTGGCTGCGAAGTTGGGCATCACCTCGACCGAGTCGTTGCGCAAGTGGATCCGGCAGGCCGAGATCGACGGCGGGGTCCGTCCGGGCAAGACCAGCGAGGAGATCGCGGAGATCAAGTCGCTGAAGAAGGAGGTCGCCGAGCTGCGGCGGGCCAACGAGATCTTGAAGGCGGCCTCGGCTTTCTTCGCGGCGGAGCTCGACCGCCCCAACAGGTTCTGATCGACTTCATCGCCGATCACCGCGGGGAGTTCGGGGTCGAGCCGATCTGTCGCGTGCTCGCAGAGCACGGGATCAAGGTCGCCCCGTCCACCTTCTACGAGGCGGTCTCGCGGCGGCCCTCGAAACGAGTGCTGCGGGACGCGGAGCTGGTCGCGCTGATCGAGTCCGAGCGTGCCCGGCAGAAGCTGCTCGCGAGGTTCGGGGCGAGGAAGATGTGGCTGCACCTGCGCGGGAAGGGTCACGACGTGGCTCGGTGCACGATCGAGCGGCTCTACCGCGAGCAGGGCTGGGTCGGCGCGCTGCGGTTGAAGAAGGTCCGCACCACGATCGGTGACCCCGCGGCGGCACGGCCGGGCGATCTGGTCGACCGGCAGTTCTGGGCGAGCCGTCCCGACCAGCTGTGGGTAGCCGACTTCACCTATGTCGCGACCTGGTCCGGCACCGTCTACGTCGCGTTCGTCTTCAACGTCTTCTCCCGCCGGATCGTCGGATGGCGCGCAGCCACCCGGATGACCACCGACCTGGTGCTCGACACCCTCGAGCACGCGATCTGGACCCGCCAGCAGGCCGGCATCACCGACTTGTCGGGGCTGATCCACCACACGGACGCGGGGTCGCAATACGTCAGTTTCGCCTTCACCCAGCGGCTTGTCGACGAGGGTGTCGACCCGTCGGTGGGGTCGGTCGGTGATGCCTACGATAACGCGCTCGCGGAGTCGCAGATTGGGCTCTACAAGGCCGAGCTGATCCGCCCCGAGGGTCCCTGGCGCGGCGTCGAGCACGTCGAACTGGAGACCTTGAACTGGGTCGACTTCTTCAACCACGAGCGTCCCCACGAGTCCCTCGACGACCTGACCCCGATGGCCGCCGAAGAACTCCACTACGCTGCAAAGAACGAGCTCAAGCCGACCGGCTGAGCCACCAAACCCAGCCTCCGGACATGCCGGGGCGGTTCAACTCGGCACGCGAGCACGGCACGGTCGGGGCTGAGTCGTTGGCCGGTGACGACCAGGCCGAGCTCATCGAGACGAGCGAAGGTGGTCAGGTCGGGGCAAGCGAAGCCCGCCTGCGGGGTAGCGTCAGGCACGTCGAGGTCTTCCGGATGGGCAGTGTGAGAACTTCCATCCTTGGGAGACCTCGACGCCTGCCCCAGGACCTACGCGCGCCGACTACCTCACACGCCTGCTACACCCTCAACTGTGAAGAGCCGTCAAAGGGGATGCACCCGTACCCGAGGTTCAGGTTCGACAGCCGGGAGTTCGGCTCCCAGTAGTACTGCGCCTTGAGGACCTCGTTCCGCATCCGTAGGAGCAGGTAGCGAAGAATGTTGTAGCCCCGCCGCTTGCCCCGAATGATGCGGCGCGCCTCGTCCATGGCCGGAAAGATCTGTGAACCGTCACGGGTTCTCTGCCGCTTCTATACGGGGTGCGGCTCTCGGTCGAGGGCAGCGTAGTAGTCGTGCTCGTGCTCGGCTGGTGGGATCTGGCCGATGCTGGAGTGCAGGCGGCGGTAGT
>NZ_JAHWBL010000038.1:0-32498 GCF_029493445.1 Nocardioides sp. ChNu-99
CAGCGCGTCGGCCGCGGCGGCCCGCGTCTCGGCCTCGGCCACCGCGGCGGAGGGGCCGGCCCCGGGGGCGTAGCTGTGCCCGGGGAAGGTGAAGACGCCCGCGACCTCCAGGCCGGCCTCGACGGCGGCGCCCACGACCGCCACCGCCTCGTGGGGGAGCACCCCCGTCCGGTGGTGCCCGGAGTCGAGCTCGACGTGCACGGCGACGTCGGGCGCGTGGGCGGCCACCCGGCGTACCCCCTCCACGGAGTCGACGCCCACGGTGATCCGCGCCCGCTCGGCGAGGACGCGCAGCCGCCGGCCGCGCTCGGCGTCGACGAACAGCGGGTAGGCCACGAGCACGTCGTCGAACCCGGCCGCCACGAACACCTCGGCCTCGCCGACGGTGGCCACCGTGATGCCCTGCGCACCGGCCTCGAGCTGCAGCCGCGCCAGCACGGGCGACTTGTGGGTCTTGGTGTGGGGACGCAGCCGCACGCCGAGGTCGGCGGCGGCCCCGTGCATGCGGGCCAGGTTGCGGGCGAGCCGCTCGCCGTCGACGGCGAGGTACGGCGTCGCGGGGGCGCCGCTCACAGCTCCTCGTGCGTCTCGGGGTCGGCGTCGAAGATGCGGCCGTCGGGGCGACCGAGCGCGGTGAGCGCGGCCACCTCCTCGTCGCTGAGCGTGAAGGCGAGGACGTCGAGGTTGCTGCGCTGGCGCTCCGGCGAGGCCGACTTCGGGATGGGCAGCGACCCGATCTGCACGTGCCAGCGGAGCACGACCGCCGCGGGGTCGACGCCGAGGCGCTCGGCGGGCCCGATCACGGCCGGCTCGTCGGCGAGGTCACCGACGCGGGCGAGCGGGCTCCAGGCCTCGGTGAGGACGCCCCACCGTTCGTGGGCCCGGCGCAGCGCCTCCTGCGGGAAGTAGGGGTGCAGCTCCACCTGGTTCACGCTCGGGGCGACGCCGGTGGCGTCGACGATCCGCTCGACGTGCTGCTCGGTGAAGTTGGAGACCCCGATGGAGCGCACGAGGCCGCGCTCGCGCAGGTCGACGAGCGCCCGCCACGCCTCGACGTACTGGTCGCGGCCCGGGTTGGGCCAGTGGATGAGCTGCAGGTCGAGGTGGTCGAGCCCGAGGCGGCGCAGGCTGCCCTCCACGCTGGCGACGGCGTCGTCGTAGGCGTGGTGGCGCCCGGGGATCTTGCTCGTGACCTGGTAGGCCTCGCGGTCGAGGCCGCTGGTGCGCAGCGCCTCGCCGACCGCCTCCTCGTTCTCGTAGTTCACGGCCGTGTCGATGAGCCGGTAGCCCACCTCGAGGGCCGAGCGCACGCCGCGGACGGCCTCGTCGCCGCGCAGCGGGTAGGTGCCGAAGCCCACCGCCGGCAGGGTGGTGCCGTCGTTGAGCGTGTGGGTCGGGACGTCGGTCGTCGTCATGCGCCTCAACCTACGGCGGTGGCCCACGGGGCGGTCCGCAGGCGCAGTCCACGGTCGGGGCCGGCGTCGGGCGGGCGCCCGGGGGACCGATGATGCGGGGGTGACGGCGACGTTCGAGGGCCACGACCGCGGGGACGAGGACTACCGCCGGGTGGTGCTGGCGCTGTTCGCGGCGGGGTTCGCGACGTTCGCGCAGATCTTCGACGCCCAGGCCGTGCTGCCCGCGCTGGCCCGTGACCTCGACGTCGCCCCGGCCACGGCGGCGCTGTCGGTCTCGGCGACCACCACGGGGCTCGCGGCCTCGGTGCTGGTGTGGGCGGCCGTGTCGGACCGGGTGGGTCGCACGCGGGCGATGGCGTGGTCGCTGACCGCGGCGACGGTGCTCTCGCTCGTCGCACCCCTCGTGCCGGGGCTGGGCGCGGTCATCGCCCTGCGCGCGCTGACGGGCGTGGCGCTCGGCGCGGTGCCCGCCGTGGCCATGGCCTACCTCAACGAGGAGGTGAGCCGGGCGTGGGTGCCGGTCGCGGCCGGCACCTACATCGCCGGGAACACCATCGGCGGCATCGTCGGCCGCCTGGTCGCCGGCCCCGTGTCCGAGGCGGTCGGGTGGCGGGCGGGGCTGCTGGCCGTCGCGGTCGTCTGCGCCGGCTCCACGGTCGTCTTCTGGCGGGTCGTGCCGGTGCCGCGGGGATTCCGGCCGCCGACCGACCGGGTCTCCGCGGTGCGGCGCGCGGCGCGGCACCTGCGCACCCCCGCCCTCGCCACGACGTACCTGGCGGGGTTCTGCCTCATGGGCGCGTTCGCGACGGTCTACAACTACGTCGGGTTCCGGGTGAGCGGACCGCCCTTCGGCGTGCCGGTGACCTGGGTGAGCCTGCTCTTCGCGGTCTACGTGTTCGGCACCGTCGCCAGCCGCACCAGCGGTGTCCTGGCCCGTCGCCACGGGGCGCCCCGCGTGGTCGCGTGCGGGGGAGCGGCGGTGCTCGTCGCGCTACCGCTGCTGGCCGCCGACCACCTCGTCGTGGTGGTGCTCGGCCTGGCGGTCTTCACGGTCGGCATCTTCCTCGCCCACCCGGTCACCAGCGCCCTGTCGGGGCAGCTGGCGAGCGTCGGCCGGGCGCAGTCGACGGCGCTCTACCAGCTGTCGTGGCTGGCGGGGACCGCCCTCGTGGGCTGGGCCGCCGGCCACGTGTACGACGACCGCGGCTGGCCCGCGACCCTGCTCGTCGTCGCGGGGCTCGTCGTCGTGGCGGTCGCCGCCGTGGTGGCCGGGCAGCGACCGCCACGGGACGTCACGCCAGGATCTGGGCCCGACGGGCCGCGGGCACCCAGCTCGTGACGTACTCCTCGAGCACCGAGTGGAACCACTGCTCGTCGGGGGTGCCCTTCGAGCTCGACATCGAGGTCAGGCCCACGTTGTCCACCACGCGCCCGCCCATGGTGTCGAGGTCGGAGAGGAACGTGGGGGAGTAGCCGAGGCCGAGGAACTGCCAGAAGACCGGCTTGTCGGACGCCTCCGCGAGCAGCTTCCTGGCGGCCGCCTTGTCGAACGGCTCGCCGTCGGTGACGAAGAGGACGAGCGTGGGGAGGGTGGCCGGACCCGACGACGAGGGCGCCGCCTTCCGGCCGCCGAACAGCCGCTTGCCGAGCCCCGCCTTGCCGTGGCCGGCCTCCGCGAGCACGTTCTTGATGACGTCGCCGTAGTTGGTGCCGCCCATGGGGCGACCGGAGCGCCAGCGGTCGACGAACCCGACGTACGACGACGAGTCGACGACCTCGACGTCGAACGCGGCGTTGTGGAAGAAGTGCACCTGGATGTCGCCGTCGTCGTCGAGGCCCGCGAGGCTGAGCGCGAGCACGCGCTCCACGAGGTCCTGCACCTCGCCGTTCTCGTAGCGGGCGGTCATCGACGCCGAGTAGTCGATGGCCACGACCACGCGGGCGCTGACCTCGCCCAGGTCGATGCCCTTGTCCGCCTCGCGCTTGAGCAGGGAGATGATCGCCCCCTGCGCCGTGTCCGTCCGCTTCGTCAGGTCGACCATGTGCTGCCTCTCTCGGGTGCGTCCGGCGCCGGTCGGGTGGACCGGGCCGCGGAGGTCCCGTCGGGTGCGGCGGGCCGGGCCCGTCCTGCCCCGTCCCGGCCCGGCGGAAACGGGGGAGGCGGCCGGTAGTGTCGCCGGGGGAGCGTGGCCACGCGTGCCGCGGCCGACGAGGGGAGCCAGGAGTGGTGGAGCAGCAGCCGGGCGGGGTCAGCCTGTCGAAGATCACGCTGACGAAGTCGGCGCCGAGCATCTCGCTGAGCAAGGGTGCCGGTGCCGGCGGCCAGATGCGGATCAACCTGAACTGGTCGCAGCCCGCGCCCGCGAAGGGGTTCCTCAAGCGCGCCCTCGGCGGCGCGTCGGCCGTCGACCTCGACCTCGGCTGCCTGTGGGAGACCACGGACGGCAGCAAGGGCGTCGTGCAGGCGCTCGGCAACGCGTTCGGCAACCTGCACCAGCCGCCGTACGTGCTGCTCGACGGCGACGACCGGAGCGGCACGAGCACCGGGGGCGAGAACCTGGTGGTCAACCTCGACCGGCTCGACCAGATCCGCCGCGTCCTGGTGTTCGCCTACATCTACGAGGGTGCCCCGAACTGGGCGGCGGCCGACGGCGTCGTGACGCTGTACCCGGCGGGCGGCGCCGCCCCCATCGAGGTGCGTCTCGACGAGCCGGCCGCGGACAAGCGGTTCTGCGCCATCGCGCTGCTGACGAACGAGGGCGGCTCGCTCGGCGTGCGCCGCGAGGTGCAGTACGTCGCGGGGTGGCAGCCCGAGCTCGACAAGGCCTACGGGTGGGGCATGAACTGGACGTCCGCCAGCAAGTGAGCGGCGCCGACCCGACCCTGTGGCAGCGCGTGGCCCGCGCGCAGGCCGGTGACGACTACGCCCGGGCCTACGCCGAGCGGTTCCGGGCGATCGAGCGCGACGGCGGCGACGTGCACGGCGAGGCCGCCCTGGTGCGCGCGCTCGTGCCGGGGCCCGCGCGCGTGCTCGACGCGGGGTGCGGCACCGGTCGCCTGACGGTGCGGCTCGCCGCCGACGGGTACGACGTCGTCGGCTGCGACGTCGACGCCGCGATGGTCGAGGTGGCGCGCGCCGAGGCGCCGGAGCACGACTGGCGGGTGGCCGACCTGGCCACCCTCGACCTCGGCGTCGTGTTCGACGCCGTGGTGCTCGCCGGCAACGTGCTGCCCCTGCTCGAGCCGGGCACGCTGGACGGCGCCTGCGCTGCGCTGGCGCAGCACGTGGCCCCCGACGGGGTGCTCGTGGCCGGGTTCGGGCTCGACGCCGCCCACCTCCCGGCCGGCTGCCCCGCGACGCCGCTGGCGTCCGTCGACGCGGCCATGGCCGCCGCCGGCCTGCGGGCAGGGGAGCGGTGGGGTGGGTGGGCGCGCGAGCCGCTGCCGGAGGCCGACCCCGGGTACGTCGTGGCGACCTGGCGGTCGTAGCGGCGGGGGCGGGGCCGGTGGTCGAGGTGGCCGCGCCCGCTGGTGGTTGAGGTGGCCGCGCCCGCTGGTGGTTGAGGTGGCCGCGCTAGCGGCCCTCGAAACCACGTCCGAGGCGTGCCGGAGCTGGCACAAGCAGAGGCTGACCTGCGGAAACTCCTCCTGTGGACAACTCCCGATCCGGTCGGGAATGTCGGTGGTCGCTGTTGTGATGGGTCCATGACCGAGACCGCGCTGCACCCGCTCGCCGGGGTCGCTGCGCGTCTGCACGCCGACCTCGACGACGGCTTCGACCTGGGTCTGCTGACGCTCGGCCCCATCGAGACGGGTGCCGCAGTGGTCGAGCTCGAGCGGGCTGCGCACCGTCTTGCCGCGCTGCAGTCGCGGTTGTTGACCCACGCCACCGAGGTGCGCGTCGAGGACGCCACGGGCGCTCCGTCGACCGCAGTCTGGTTTGCGAACGCCACCCAAGTGACCCGGGCGGAGGCCCACCGCCGCGTCCGCACCGCAATTGCGGTGGACGAGCGGTACGACGCCCTCGCCGCCGCGGGCGCGCTCGGTGCGGTCTCGCCCGGCCAGACTGAAGTGATCGTGCGGGCGCTGGACGACCTCGGCGACGACCTCGACGTGGATGTTCGAACGGAGGCCGAGCGGACGCTGGTCGGGTTCGCCCGTGAGCACGACGCCAAGGCCCTGCGGGTGCTGGGCCGCCGGATCCTCGACGTCGTCGCCCCCGCTGTCGGGGAGGCCCGTGAGGCGGAACTGCTCGCCCAGGAGGAACGGGAAGCCGCCGCGAAGGTGCGGTTGACGATGCGCGAGGACGGTCAGGGCTGTGTCCACGGCCGGTTCACGGTGCCGGAGATGCACGGGGCGATGTTCGCGAAGATGCTCGATGCAATCGCCTCACCCCGGCGAAGCCACCTCCGCACTGGGGCCCTCGACGGCGCCGACGACGGCACCGTCGACACGGTCGACGCTCGGCCCGCGCGGGAGCGGCGCGGCCAGGCGTTCGTCGAGCTCATCGAGCGGATGCGCGACGCCAACCTCCCGGACGCTGCTGGTGCCGGGGCGACGGTCGTGGTCACCATGCAGGTCGACACGCTCACCGGCGGACTCGCAGCGGCGTCACTCGACACCGGCCACCGCATCTCACCCGGCGAAGCCCGACGCCTCGCCTGCAGCGCCGACCTCATCCCGGCCGTGCTCGGCACGAAGAGTGAGGTGCTCGACGTCGGACGGGCCGCACGGTTCCACACCAAACCCCAACGGATCGCGATGATCCTGCGAGACGGCGGCTGCACCGCCGAGGACTGTGACGCCCCACCGCACTGGTGCGAGGCCCACCACGACGACCCGTGGTCACGCGGCGGCGCGACGTCCGTCGACCGCGGACGGTTGTTGTGCGGGCGCCACCACCGCGTCGCCCACGACCCGATCTACCTCACCGAGACCCTCGGCACCGGCAAGCTCAGGTTCACCCGGCGGAACTGAGCAGCACCCGCCCCAGGGTGGTCTCGAGGGGCGCCAGCGCGGCCACCTCGACCACCGGAACGGCGGCGCGCCCACCTCGACCGTCGGACCCGTCGGTGGTTGAGGTGGGTTGCTCTGGCAACCCCTCGAAACCAGGCCCGGGGTGCCCCTCGTGGTTTCGAGGGGCGCTAGAGCGCCCACCTCAACCACCGGAACGACGGCGCGCCCACCTCGACCACCGGAACGGCGGCGCGCCCACCTCGACCACCGGAACGACGGCGCGCCCACCTCGACCGTCGGATCCATCGGTGGTTGAGGTGGGTTGCTCTGGCAACCCCTCGAAACCACGCCCGGGGTGCCCCTCGTGGTTTCGAGGGGCGCTAGAGCGCCCACCTCAACCACCGGAACGGCGGCGCGCCCACCTCAACCACCGGAACGGCGGCGCGCCCACCTCAACCACCGGAACGGCGCGCCCACCTCAACCACCGGAACGGCGCGCCCACCTCGAGCACCGGAACGGCGGCGCGCCCACCTCGAGCCCGGGATCAGCCCGCACTCATCCGGGGGACCCGCCGAGCCAGCTCTTGAGCATCCCGAGGTTGGCCAGCGGGATCCAGTGACCCAGCTGGGGGTGGTCGAGGGCCACGCCGAAGACGCCCACCTGCTGGAAGGCGGCGACGTAGTCGATGGCGGCTGGCAGCGGTACGGCGTACAGCGCCACGTCGCCCGCCCCGTCGGCCAGTCCGAGTGCGCGCGCCGCGTCCCTCGCCCGGTCGGCGCTGCTGTAGAGGCAGACCACGGGCCCCTGGTCGAACGCCACGCCGTACGGCCGGGGCTGCTCGGCCGACCCGCGCGCGATGAAGAACCACTGCGGCAGCCGGCTGACGTGCTGCCACAGCGCGATCTGCGCGGACGTGTCCCCGGCGGGCGCCGCCCGCACCGCGGCGTCGAGGCGGTCCAGCTCGGTGGGTTCCCCGGTCTCGGCACTCATGTCGTTCCCCCTGCGTCGTCGTCGTCCTGCACCCGCGGGCGCGGGTCGCGTCCCCCGAGGTCGGACACCCGGTCCCAGAACCAGTCGGCGAGGCTCGGTGCCACGTGGACGTCGTCCGCGCCGGTGCGGCGCACGACGACGTCGCCGAGCGTCGCGACCAGGTAGCCGCCCGCGTCGTCGGTCATCACCTGGGAGTAGTAGTCCTCCAGGGAGTCCTGCGGCCACTCGGGCCACGCGTCCGGTTCGGCCTCGATCGCCTCGTCCATCGCCGTCACCTCGGCACCCGACAGGAGGCGGAAGCCGCCCCCCGCCGGGCCCCACAGCGCTCCCGTGCCCGGCTCCTGCCCGTCGTGCCAGGTGGCGATCTCCCGCTCACCCGACAGCGAACGGGCCGCCTCCTCGTCCAGCGGCGGGCGCAGCGCGGCCCGCAGGTCGGGGGGCAGCACCGTCTCGAGGGCGGCCAGCGCGGAGGCCAGGTCGGTCCCCAGCACCTGGGCCCGCATGTGCGACCAGGCCGCCGCGACCAGCCCGGCGGCGTGCACGTCGGCGAGGGTCATCTCGTGCTTCTCCGCGGCGGCGCGCGTGTCGCGGATCATCTGGAGCGCTCCGCCGGCCAGGCCGTCGGTCGGGTCCAGGCGGAGCAGGCGCGACGCCAGCTCCTCGGCCTCGTCGAACCGGCCCTGGTGGACGTACGCCCAGATGAGCGGGCCGCCCACGATCTCGCTGGAGGGGTCGGCCCGCATGGCCTCCTCGGCCGCCGGGACGAACCGCTCCGGGGGAGCGAAGCTCTGGAACAGCGACAGCGCGCGGCTGGCCAGCGCGTGCCGCAGGTCGTCGGCGTCGGTCCGTGCGCAGTGCGCGACCGCCTCGTCGAGCAGCCGCCAGCCGCGCACGGGGTCGCCGGCCATGGCGGTCGACGCACCCAGCTCCATCCGGTCGTGCCAGCCGTCCGGCTCCTCCTGCAGCACGACCTCCGCCCACCGCCGGGCCTCGGCGTGGTCGCACTCGTGCTGCTCGAGCGCACGCAGACGGCGCGCCGCGTCCACGAAGAACCGGTCCCGACGACCGACGACGTCCAGCAGGATCCGGCGGGCCTCGGCGATGTCGTCGCGCGCCTCGAGGTGCAGCGCCAGCAGCATCCGGATGCCGGTGCGGTCCGGCTGCTGCGCCAGCACGCGACCCGCGAGCCGCCCGATCTCCGGGTGCGTGGGCTGCACGTCGTACAGCTCCCACGCGAGGTCGACGTCGCGCTCGAGCGGGTCGAGGTCGTCCGGGGCGCTCACCGCATGCCCCGCTGGACGCGGTAGGCCCGCAGCTGGTCGAAGGTGCCGTCGTCGACGCCGTACTCGAGGACGGGTGCGACCTGGTCGAACCACGAGGCCGTCGAGGGCCGGACCCCCTCCGCGACCGCCAGCAGCGCGTCGGTCGTCACGGGCACGACGCTGCCCGCCTGCATCGAGGCCGTGAGCGCCTGCTGGAGCGCCACCTTCACCACGTGGGCGATGTCCGCGCCCGAGAAGCCGTCGGTGGCACGGGCCACCCGGTCGACGTCCACGTCGGGAGCGGGCTTGCCGGCGAGGTCACCGTGCAGGATCGCGGCCCGCGCCGCGGCGTCGGGGGGCAGCACGAGGACGGTCTTGTCGATGCGGCCGGGGCGACGCAGGGCCGGGTCGATGTCCCACGGCCGGTTCGTGGCGGCGAGGAAGTAGACCCCGTCGTTGACGCTCGACACGCCGTCGAGCTCCTCGAGGAGCTGCGTCACGATCATCCGCATCGACTGCGACCCGCCGCCGCCCGAGGTACGCCGGCCGCCGAGGGCGTCGAACTCGTCGAGGAAGATGACGCAGGGCGCGGCGGCCCGCGCGTCGGCGACGACGCTGCGGATCGCCTTCTCGCTGTCCCCGATCCACCTGCTGAGCAGGTCCGCCAACGTGACGTGGAGGAACGACGCCCCGAGGTCGCCGGCGATGGCCCGGGCGATGAACGTCTTGCCGCAGCCGGGCGGGCCGTACATGAGGAGGGAACCGCCGGGCGTCTGTCCGAACGCCGCCGCCAGGTCGGGGTTGCGCAGCGGCGCGAGGAACGTCGCGTCGAGGTGCTGCTTCACCTCGGCGAGACCGGCGACGTCGGCCAGCGTCACGGCCGGCCGCTCCGCGTCCCACAGGCCGGGTGCCGCACCACGGCCGTCGGCAGCGTCGCCGTCGGCGGGGGAGGGGACGGGCCGCGAAGGGGGTGCGGGCGCGACGGGGGCCGCCGCGACGGGGCCGGGCTCGACGGGCGCCGCCGTGGCACCGCCCCGCAACCGCGCCGCCATGACGCGGGCCCGCAGCACGCGCACGCGGGCGGGATCGGCGCCGTGCGCCTCGAGGGTGGCCAGCTCGGACGCGGCGCGGTCGGGGTCGGTCTGCAGCAGCAGGGTGACGAAGTCCTCCCGCAGCGCCAGGTTGCGCGGGTCCCGCGCCACCTCGGTCTCGATCACCTCGAGGAAGTCGTCCTCCGCCATCTCCAGCCCCCGGTCCGTGCGCGTCGCCTGTGTCGTCGGCATTGTGTCGGACGGCGGCGCGGACGGTGGGCCGGGGGAGCACGACGACCACGAGGGCGCCCGCCTGAACGGCCACCGGGACCCTGAGACGGAGCCCACCCACCGGAGGGGCCGTCGCGGCGGGATCGCTCGTCGGGCCCGGCGTAGCGTGGAGGACCGAGGACGGCGAGCAGCGCCGCCCGCAGGACGACGGAGGGACCTGGCATGAAGGCCGTGGTGTTCGACCAGTACAAGACGACGCCGAGCCTGAAGGAGGTCGACCGACCGAAGCCGGGTCCGGGGGAGGTGCTCCTCAAGGTCGCGGGTGCAGGCGCCTGCCACTCCGACGTCGCCGTCTTCCGCGACTTCGACGAGTCGTTCGGCCCGGCGCAGCTGAAGCCGTCCTTCACCCTCGGTCACGAGAACTCCGGCTGGGCCGAGGAGCTCGGCGAGGGCGTCGCGGGCATCGAGGTCGGCGAGGCCTTCCTGGTCTACGGTCCGATGGGCTGCGGTCGCTGCCGTGCCTGCTCGCGCAGGCAGGACACGTACTGCGAGAACGCGGCCTCGATGCCGCACCTCGCGACCGGGCTGGGTCGGGACGGCGGCATGGCGGAGTACCTGACGGTCCCGGTGCGCAACCTCGTGCCGCTCGGCGACGCCGACCCCGTGGCGGCCGCGCCGCTGTCGGACGCCGGCCTGACGCCGTACCACGCCATCAAGAAGTCCCTGCCGACGCTGGCCGGCGGCGGCAAGACGGCACTGGTGATCGGGCTCGGGGGACTGGGGCAGATCGCCGTGCAGATCCTCACGGCGCTGACCGGTGCCACCGTGATCGCCACCGACACGAAGCCCGAGGCGATGCGCCGCGCGGAGGCGAACGGCGCGGTGACCGTCCCCGGCGGCGACGGCCAGGCCGAGCGGATCCGCGAGATCACGGGTGGCAGGGGAGTCGACGCCGTGTTCGACCTCGTCGGCGCCGGCCCGACCATCGAGCTGGCGCTGGCGACCGTCGCCCAGCGCGGCCGCGTCACCGTCGTCGGCATCGCCAACGGCACCGCCGAGTGGAACTTCTACAAGGTGCCCTACGAGGTCGAGCTGACCAGCACCTACTGGGGCACCGTCGAGGAGCTGCACGAGGTGGTCGACATGTACCGCGCCGGCCAGATCACGCCCGAGGTCGAGATCTACGCGCTCGACGACGCCCTCGAGGCCTACCGCGCGCTGGAGGCCGGCGAGCTGTCGGGCCGCGCCGTCGTCGCGCCCCACGGTCGGGGTACGGCGAGCAGCTGACGGCACGTGCGTCGTGGTCGAACGGCGCGGCCACGACGCGGGCCTGTCGTCTGCCGACGACGTGCACGACGCCCTGCGGTAGTAGAGCTCGTCGGCGGGGGACGACACGACCCGCCTCCGCGCCGACGTGAGTTGACATAATGCACGTTATCGGCGCCCGCGAGAGACGCTTGCCGGGGCCGCCGACGAGTGCTCCCGACCGCCAACGCCCGCCGTACTCGCTGCTCACGCCTCGAACACGGACCAGCACAGGGCGTTGCGGCGCTGCTGGTCCTCGAGCACGAGGTCGCGGATCTCCGCCGGCAGCTGGTCGCGCTGCCACCGGCACTCGCGGCGACCCGCCGCGAGCGCGTCGTCGCCGGCGGCCTCGGCCGCGGCGCGCACGGCCTTGATGGCGTAGGCGGCGGCGCCCAGGTCGTGCTCGGCGACGTGGGCCACGGCGCCGGCCTGACCGGCGGCGTACGCCGCGTGCCGGGCCGCGCCCCGGAGGTCGCGGGCCGCGCCCATGGCGTGGCCGCCGGCGGCCCGCGACCGCATCATCGCCAGCTCGCCGCGAGTCCAGGCCCGTACGGCCGCGACGGCGTCCCGCGGCCGTGGGTCGTCCGGACGCACGGCCTCGAACAGGGGCAGCACGTGCTCCGCGCAGGTCGCCGTTCACAGGGCGATCGACCGGTGGTCGGCGTCGGTCAGGGTGCCGCCACGGCGGACGGTCACGAGGCGGGGGTCCCGCACCTCCGGCAGGATCATCTTCGCCCCTCCCTCCCAGGCCCGGTCGCGCCCGTCGCAGCCTCCCGGCGGGCTCGGCCCCCGCTCCCCCACGTCGGCACCCAGTCCACCAGACCGGGGGCTGTCCGGACTCAGAACTCGCGGTCGGACGCCCCGGTCTCGGTGACGGGCGTCGCCGAGACGGCTCGGCCGGCGAGGTCGGTGGCCGTGGTCGACGGCGTCCACACCATCGCCGAGGCGGTGCTGACCGTCGAGAGCCCGGAACCGCTGGTCTGGGCGCCGAGCACCAGGACGACCTGGGTGACGCTGACCCCGCCGACGGTGACCGTCGAGGCGGTCATCGTGGCGCCGAACTGGGCGGTGCGCAGCGACCGGATGTAGCTCTGGCGCAGGTTGACCGACCCGAGCGCCACGGCCGAGCCGCTGCGCAGCACGTCGATCGTGTCGCCGGTGCTGCCGGTCCCGATGAGTCCGCCGTCGCGCAGCCGCACGTTGACGGCGAGCGCCGACCCGGTCCACCCGGAGCTGATGCTGGCCGGCCGGACCTGGCCGCTGTAGGTGAACGTGATCCGGTCGCCCTGGTCGAGACGCCCGGCGCTGGCACCACCCTGGGTGGTCTGCACGTCGGCGGCCCGCACGGGGCTGTTGTCCACCCGGCGGCTCGCGACGACCGCCGAGGTCGTCGTGCGACCGGCGGTGTCGGTGAGGATCGCCCGCAGGTCGTACAGGCCGTTCGCGACCAGGGTCGTGTCCCAGGTGCAGGAGTACGGCGAGGTCGTGTCGGTGCACAGGTCGGTCCAGGTCGTCGAGCCGCTCGTGGCCCGCTGGATCCGCACGGAGGCGATGCCGTTCGGGGAGTACGCCGTCGCGCCCACCTGCACCGTCCCGCTGAGGAAGGCGCCGGGGTCGGTGACCGCGACGGAGGCGACGCGGTTGTCGACGGTGCGGTTGGCGATGGTCGCCGACGTCGTGCTGTTGCCGGCCGCGTCGGTGGCGACGGCCCGGAAGGAGTAGCTGCCGTCGGCCATCGTGGTCGTGTCGAGGCGGCAGGTGGCGGGCTCCTCACTGGTGCTGCAGGCGTCCCGCCAGGTGGTGGTGCCGGTCGCGGCGTACTGGACGACGACGCGGTCCACGCCCGAGTGGGCGTCGCCGGCGCTGGCGTTCAGCGTGACGGTGCCGCGCAGCGGGGTGCCCGGGTCGGACAGGACGACGGTCGGCGCCACGTTGTCGACGGAGATGTCCTCGACGAGCTCGGAGACGTGGGTGGTCGCCCCGGCCAGCGCGACGGCCCGCAGGTCGTAGTCCTGGTTGGTGAGCGACGCCGTCGCCCAGTCGCAGGAGTACGGCGAGGTCGTGTCGGTGCAGATGGTGCGCCAGGTGGTCGTGCCGGCCGGCGCGTAGTCGATGCGCACCCCGGTCACGAGCTTGCTGGAGTCCTGGAGGGTCGCCGTCAGGGGGACCGTGCCGCGCACGGCGTCGGCGGGGCGGTTCAGCGTGACCTTGGTGGCCAGGCTCGCCGAGACGGTCCACGTCGACCCGGCGGTGACGGTGGTGGCCGTGAAGGCGGCGCCCGCCGTGCCCCAGGCCGCCGCCCCCACGACGAGCGCGACGACGGCGACGACCGCCGAGGCGACCCGCCGCAGGTCGGGTCGCGACCGCTGGGCGCGGTGCGACGGGTCGGTGCGGCTGCCGGTGGCGGAGGGGCCGGCGGCGGGCCGGCCGGCGACGGTGGCGTCGGCCCGCTCGGCCTTGTCACCGCCCTCACCCCTGCCGTCGCCCTCGCCGTCGCCCTCGCCGGCAGCGCCCTCGCCGTCGCCCTCGCCGGCAGCGCCGTCGGCGTCGGGGCGCCGCGACGCCACGACGAACGCCGCGACCGTCAGGGCGAGCCAGCCGGCGAGGAGCAGGAGCTGGAGCGGCTGGCCGCCGGCGGCCCACACGTAGGGCTTGCCGACGAACGGGACGAGCAGCACGGCGCGGCTGCGCAGGTCGTCGCGGGTGACCGGCGTGGCGTCGTTGCCGGGGTTGGCGTCACCGCGGGTGGTCCAGCTGCCGTCGCCCCGGTCGTCGACGACGCGGTGGACCAGCAGCTGCTCGCGGTCGGTGAGCGCGGGGTTGCGGAAGATCATGATCTTGCCGAGCGGCACGTCCTCGGCCTCGCCGAAGGGCTGCGCGACGACGACGTCGCCGGGGGCGATCGTCGGCTCCATCGACCCGGTGCGCACGACGTGGCTCGACCAGCTCCACAGCAGGGGCAGCGTCGCGACGGCGACGAGGGTCAGCAGGGCCGCGCGGTAGGCCCGGGCCGCCACCACGACGGCGAGGCCCGCCCACTCCCGCGCGGCGGCGGGAGCGGCGGGCCCGGTCACGAGGACGCCCCCGACGACGTCGCCCCTGGAGGGTCCCGCGACGGGGTCGTGCGACCCGTCCGGCGCGCCGGGCTGGCCGGGCGGGACGGGGGCGACGACGTCGGTCACGTGCGGGACTCCTCTCGGGGCGTCGGCGGGTCGGGGGCGGGCGTCACGGCGGTGACGCCGGGTACGGCGAGCGGGTGCGACGAGCACCCGCGGGGGCTCAGTCGGTCTGCAGCTCCCACTGGATGTCGATGCCGGTCTTGGCGCCCTGGAGCTGGTCGACCTGGGTCTGGTTGAGGCCCGTGGTGTCGAAGGTCCAGGTGATCGCGTAGGTGCGCGAGCTGGTGCCGGCGGCCACGGACCAGCCGCCCACGCCCTCGGCGTACTCGTCGATCTGCGCCAGGTCCGCCAGGCTGGTGCCGGACGGCACGACGGTCTGGTTCTGGACGTAGCCGGTGCAGCTGCCGAAGCCGCCGCCGTCGCCCGAGGTCATGCCGATCTTGATGTAGTTCTCGAGGCCCTGGGCGGAGGTGACGGCGTTGAGGGCGTAGCCCTTCACGAGACCGGAGACGTTGGTGGTCGCCGTGACCTTGATGCACTTGGTCTCGGTGTCGCCGGGCGTCATGTTCTCGGCCTGGAAGCGGGCGCTACCGGCGTCGTCGTCGGTGAGGCTGACTGCACCGGTGGACCACGAGTTGCCCGAGTTGCGGGTGGTGCCGCTGAAGGCGGCGTGCGAGGACTGCCAGACCAGCGCGCCGGCGAGGAGCACGGCGACGGGCGTGGCGGCAGCGGTGGCGATCTTCGTCGACTTGCGGGACGGGGTGCGCATGAGGGTGCCTTTCCAGGAGTTGAGCGGTCCCCCCTCCCCTCGGCCGCTCGACGGGCGTCCGGAGGACAACGGGAGACGAACCTCGTCCTGGGACCGGGAAATGGCCGACCGGTCCAGGTCCCGGGCCAGAGGGCCCAGGTGGAGTAGTCCGAAAGGACTAGACCGGGACTGCCCGACCGGGGGCCGGGACGCTCAGTGGAAGAGGAGGTGCACCCCGGCCAGCACCAGCCAGAACCGCAGCGAACGGCCCACGAGCACCGACACGACGAAGACCTCGCGGCGCATCCGCAGGACACCGGCCACCGCGGCCATGACGAGCAGCGGCGGGACCCCGCCGAGCGAGGAGACGAGCATGATCGCCGCGGCGTACCAGGGCCGGCCCTCCATGCGGTCGCTCCAGCGCTGGTGGACGCGCTGCACCTTCGGGCCGGACAGCTTCTTGCGCGCCCACTCGGTCTCCACGCCGCGGCGCGCGACCTCGTACCAGACCACCTTGCCCAGCGTCTGGCCCGCGCCGGCCGCGACGGACAGCAGCACGAGCCCCCCGGTGCCCAGCGCTCCGACGCCGGCGAGGTAGGCCTCCGCGTTGACCACCGGGAGGAGGGCGGACGCGACGCCGACCCCGAAGGTGGTCAGGAGCAGGATCACCCGGTCGGTCCCCCGGTCGGCGCCCCGCTGGGTACGGCGGACGCGGCGCCGGGCGCGGCGGGGACCGGCAGGCCCAGGTCGAGCACCCACTTGAGCGAGACGCACTTCATCACCAGCAGGCCGACGGCGATGACCAGCCCCAGCCACCACCAGCCGGTGACGAGCAGGATGATGGCGAACAGCCCCGAGTTCGCCGCCTTGCCCAGGCGCGACCAGTTCCACAGGTAGATCCGCCGGTCGACGACGTGGAAGTAGTTGGGGCTGCGCAGCGGCCACGCGAGGAACGCCATCGACAGGAACATGTCGATGACCATGAACTCGAAGAGGTAGACGGCGACCGGGAACGCCATCTCGGGCTGCAGCCACACGAGGCCCAGGTAGAACGCCGCGCAGCTCAGGCGGTCGCAGAGCATGTCGACCACGGCGCCGATCCGCGTCTCGCAGTCGAACCAGCGCGCCCACTCGCCGTCGAGGGAGTCCCCCACCCAGTAGACGACGAGGCCGACGACCAGCAGGGTGAGGCTCTGCTCGTGGGCGCCCCAGAGACTCAGCACGAGGGTCGCGACCGTGCGCACGAAGGTGATGACCGTCGCGCCCGTCATCAACCTCTCGGTGGATGGGTCGGCGTAGATCCGGTCCGGGCTGCCCGCCATGCGCGCAACCTATCGCGCGCCGGGGGCCCGGCCACGACCCGACTCGCGCCGCGCGGCTCGACCGTCGCTCGACGGGTACCGGGGACCGGGCAGTGTCGCCCACCGTCACGTCGCGCCGTGGCGGTCGTTGCATCTCGGGGGTGGATGTCGCGTGGTGGTACCACGCTCGATCGGAGGGAACCCGAGATGGTGACCACGGACCCGGACGTCCTCGCGGACCGCTACGCCCTGCTCGAGCTCATCGGCAGCGGTGGCATGGCGGACGTCCACCGGGCGCGCGACCGCGTCCTGGAGCGCGACGTCGCCGTGAAGGTCCTCCGCGACCCCGGCACCCCCGGGACCGACCGGGACCGCTTCGCGGGTGAGGCCCGCACCCTGGCGGCACTCAGCCACCCCGGCCTCGTGACCGTCCTCGACGCCGGCACCGACGGCGGACGTCCCTTCCTCGTGATGCAGCTCGTGCGGGGCAGCACGCTGCGCGAGCACTGCAGCGGCGGGGCCATGAGCCCGGCGCGTGTGGCGCACGTCGGCGCCCAGATCGCCGACGCGCTCGCCTACGTGCACGCCGCGGGTGTCGTGCACCGCGACGTGAAGCCGGGCAACGTGCTCGTCGGCGCGGACGACCGGGCCTGGCTGGCGGACTTTGGCATCGCCCGCCTCATGGGCGACGCGGCCCAGCTGACCCGGGCGGGCGCCGTGATCGGGTCCCCGGCGTACCTCTCCCCCGAGCAGGTCCGCGGCGAGCCGGGGGTCACGGCGGCCACCGACCTGTACTCGCTGGGGCTCGTGCTGCTGGAGGCCCTGACCGGACGCCAGGTGTACGCCGGACCGCCCACCGAGGCCGCGCTGGCCCGCCTGGCCCGCTCCCCCGCCGTCCCCACCCACCTGGGCGGGGCGTGGGCGCGCCTGCTGAGCGAGCTGACCGCCACGGACCCCGACCGGCGTCCCGACGCCGCCCGGGTCGCGGTCTTCCTCAGCGAGCTCGCCGACGCTCCGGCACCGCGGGGAGCAGCCGGCGGGACGAGCGCGTCACCCGTCCTCGCCCCGGCCGACGGCTCGACCAGCACGCAGGCGTGGCAGCCCGCCTTCGGTACGGCGACGCCCCCCGCCGACCTGACCGCGGCCGTGCTGGCCCCGGCGACGCCCGCCGCCGTGGCGCCCACGCCCGCAGGGCCGGCGCCCCGGGTGACCCACGACGCGACGGGTTCGGCGGAGCCCTTCGAGCTGCCCGGCAGCGGGAGCCATCCCGACACCGCCCGGGGGACCCGGGAGGCGACCCCGGTCCCCCGCCGCCGGACGGCGCGGCGGTGGGGCGCCGTCGTCGCCGCCGCGGCCCTGGTCGCCGTCGGCCTCGTCACCTTCCTGCCGACGGAGGAAGCGGTGACCGCCGACGCCGAGCTCCCCGCCGAGGTGCCCGCCGAGCTGCGCGGCCCGCTGGAGGACCTGCACGACGCGATCGAGGGAACCGGGTGATGGGCGTGCGAGACGGCCTCGACCCGCGCCTGCTCCGCGCCGCCCGGCGGGCCGCCGGCGCGGTGCTCGTGGCCGTCGTCGCCGCCGGTCCGCTGCAGGCCTGCAGCTCCGACGGTTCGGCCGCCGACGCCGTCCCCGAGCTCCGCACGGCACTGACGGCCATCGACGCCGCCGTCGCGGCCGGTGAGGTCGAGCGCGCCGACGACCTGCTCGCCGCCCTCCTCGACCAGGTCACGCAGGCCCACGGCGACGGTGAGCTCACCGACGCCCAGGCCGCCGAGGTGCTGACGGCCGCCCAGGCCCTGCGCTCGGCGCTCCCGGCCCCGACCGGGGCGACCGACCCCGCCACGGCCGACCCCGCCACGGCCGGTCCCGCAGCCGACCCGACGACCGCGGCGCCCGCGACCTCCGCCCCTGCGGTTCGGAGCACGCCCACCCCGACCCCCACGCCGACGCCCGTCGTCACCCCGGCCCCCGCCCCCGAGCCCACGAGCAGCGGGCGCGGCAACGGCGCCGGTGGAGGCGGGAACGGGAACGGGGGCGCGGGCAACGGCGGAGGCAACGGCGGAGGCAACGGCGGCGGCGGCGGAGGCGGCAACGGGAACGGCCGCAACGGCTGAGCCCGTCGGGCGGCGTGTCCGCCCCGCTGCGACCTGCCCGCCGTCAGCTGCGGTGTGGGCCCAGGTCCCGCACGGTGCGGGTCGCGGGCGACCACCGGCGCAGGCGGGCGCCCACCACGTCGTACCCCGGCCCCAGCGCCGCCACGACCGCCCCCACCTGCGACGCGTCGAGACGCCCGGACACGGTGACGTGCGGTAGCCACCGCCCGGGCTCCGACCACGGCGGGCCGCCGGGCCCCAGCGTCGCGTGCGCGGCGGCGTGCAGCGCGAGGAGGTCGGCGGTGGGTACGACGGACCGCGCCACCACGAGACCCCGCCGCGCGCCCAGCACCACCGGCGCCCCGAGGTGCACCGCGACGGGCAGCCGCGCCACGAGGGCCTCGAGCGCCTCGTCGGCCGCAGGGCGGACCGCGTCGCGCTCGGCCACGGTCACGTGCGGCGCGTGCGTCGCGTCGCGGCGGTCCCCCGCGCTCGGGAGGCCGGCGGCCGTCAGCACCCCCCACTCCGCTCGTACGGCGCTCTCCCCCGCATCGTCCAGGAGCAGGTCCAGCGAGGCGCGCACGACCGTCACGCTACCGACGCTCGCCCCACGGGCCCTGGGTACCGGTGGGCATGGCACCCAGCGACCACGTCAGCGACGGCAGCGACCCGGCCGGGGACGCGCGTCCCGGCCTCGCGCTCGTCACCGGGCGCAGCGACGCCGTTCGCACGAGCGCCGAGGAGCTCCGCGCCCGCCGGCCCGGGGCCGTGGTCCACCCGGTGCAGGCCGACCTGGCGCCCTGACGGCGTCGAGCTGCTGTGGGACGAGGTCGCGGCACGGGGCGAGGACCTCGCCGTGGTCGCCCTCAACGCCGGGGTCGGCGTCGGGGGCACCTTCGCCGGGACCGACCTGGACCGCCACCTCGCGCTGGTCGACCTCAACGTGCGCTCCACCGTCCACCTCGCCGGACTGGCCGTCGGTGACATGGTGGCCCGGCGCCGCGGGCGGATCCTCGTCACCGCGTCCGTCGCCGCGGTGGCGCCGACCCCCTACCAGGCCACGTACGCGGCCTCGAAGGCGTTCGTGCACTCGTTCGCGGAGGGGATCGCCGAGGAGCTGGCGGACTCGGGCGTCACGGTCACCTCGCTCATGCCCGGGCCCACCGACACCCGCTTCTTCGTCCGCGCCGGCCTCGCCGACGCCCCGATCGCGCGCGGCCGCAAGGACGACCCCGCCGACGTCGCCCGCGACGCGGTGGAGGCGATCCTCGCCGGGAAGCGCCACGTGCGCGCCGGTCGCCCCCGCACGGCGGTGCTGGCAGAGCTGCTCACCCACCTCCCCGACGCGATCGGGTCCCGGGTGATGGGCCCGCAGTCCCGGCCGCGGCGGCTGCGCCGACGGGGCTGATCCCCGGGGCCCCGCCGGCCCGGCCGGTCAGGGGCCGTCGAGCGAGACGCGGCCCTGCGGGTCGACGTACCACCCCGGGTTGTGCGCGACCTCCCACACGACGCCGTTCGGGTCCTCGACGATCGCGTGGAAGACACCGCCGAAGGCCCCCTCCTGTGGCGCGACGCGCACGGTCCCGCCGCCCGCGACCATGGCGGCGACCACGTCGGACACCGCGTCCCGGTCCCCCACGTTGTGGGCCAGGGTCACGCCGGACACCGGCGGGCGGTCGTCGCTCCCCAGGTCCTGCGCGAACCGGGACGCCTCGAAGAAGCCCAGCACGGTCCCCGGGGCCACCTGGAAGAACACGATCTCGTCCGCCACGTCGAGCAGCGGCTCCCAGCCGAGGCCGCCGGTGTAGAACCGGCGCGCGGCGTCGAGGTCGCGCGTGGCGAAGGTGATGAAGTGGACGTCCTGGCCGACGGTGGTGGCGGGCATGGCGGTCATGCTCGTCCGCGGGGACCTGACCGGCAAGAGCGGGAACCTTCCGCGCCCCGCCGTCGTTGCACCCACCAGGACCGGCGACCGCCGGGTCCCACCCCCGACAGAGGACAGGAATGAACGGGCCGACATCCGACCCCGCTGAACCCTGCAGACCCGGCTCGTCCCGGCAACGAGACGCCCGCCCCCCCGCGACCGGGGAGGTGAGCCGCCGGTGACGATCATCCTCTCCCTGCTCCTCGGCGTGCTCGTCGTGCTCGCGATCACCGCGGCGACCGGCTACTTCGTCGCGCAGGAGTTCGCCTACATGGCGGTCGACCGCTCCCGCCTCCGTGCCCGCGCCGAAGCCGGCGACGCCGCCGCCGCGCGCACGTTGAAGGTCACGAGCCGCACCTCCTTCATGCTGTCGGGCGCCCAGCTCGGCATCACCGTCACCGGCCTCCTCGTCGGCTACGTGGCGGAGCCGCTCATCGGCGCCGCGTTCGGTGACCTGCTGGGCCTCGGCGGCGTGCCCACCGCGGTGGGCGTCACCATCGGCACGCTGCTCGCGCTGGTCTTCGCGACGTTCGTGCAGATGCTGTTCGGCGAGCTGTTCCCGAAGAACCTGGCGATCGCCCGCCCCGAGCCCGTCGCGCGCTGGCTCTCGCGCTCGACCCTGGCCTACCTGGCGGCGACGGGCTGGCTCATCTGGTTCTTCGACCAGTCGTCCAACCTGCTGCTGCGGGCGCTGAAGATCGAGCCGGTGCACGACGTCGAGAGCTCCGCCACGGCGCGCGACCTCGAGCACATCGTGGCCGAGTCGCGGGCCTCCGGCGAGCTCACCGATGAGATGTCGGTGCTGCTGGACCGGGTGCTCGACTTCCCCCACCACGACGTCGAGCACGCGATGGTGCCCCGCAGCCGGGTCGACTCCGTGGACGCCGACGCGACGCTGGGCGAGGTCCGGACGCTGATGCACACGGGTCACTCCCGCTACCCCGTTCTCGGCGACGACGACGAGATCCTCGGTGTCGTGCACCTCGTCGACCTGCTCGACCTCGGCGCCGGCGACGCGGACACCTGGACCCGGTCGGTCACCACCGCGCTGCGCCCGGCCGTCGTGCTGCCCGAGCTCATGCCCATGCCCGACGCGCTGCGCGCCATTGCGGAGGCGAGCGAGCAGCTGGCCTGCGTCGTCGACGAGTACGGCGGCCTCGCCGGCATCGTCACGATCGAGGACCTGGTCGAGGAGATCGTGGGCGAGATCCGCGACGAGCACGACGAGCCGGCCGAGCCCGAGTTCCGCGTCGACACCGAGCGCGGCGGTTGGGAGCTGCGGGGCGACGTGCCCGTCGACGAGGTCGAGCGCATCGTGGGTCGCGACCTGCCCTCCGGGGACTTCGAGACCATCGCCGGTCTCGTCATCGCCGAGCACGGCGCGCTCCCCGCGGCCGGCACGACCGTCGTCGTACGCCTGCCCGACGACCCCGGCGACCTGGCCGTCACCGACGAGCCCGGGGTCTGGCACCTCGAGGTCGAGGTGCGGGAGGTGGAGCAGTACGTGCCGGCGCTCGTGGGCCTGCGCCTGCTCCCGCCGCCGGACGAGGACGGGACCGCGGACCGGTCCGACGACGACGCGCGCGCCGAGCGCACCGAGCGCACCGGCGAGGTGGAGGCATGATGGAGAACCCCGTGGTCGTCCTGGTGGCGACCGTCGTGATCATCGCGCTGAGCGCGTTCTTCGTCGCGATCGAGTTCGCGCTCATCGGCGCGAAGAAGCACCGCCTCGAGGACGCCGCCGCCACGAGCCGGGCGGGGCGCGCGGCGCTGCGCAGCGCCTCGGAGCTCTCGGTGCTGCTCGCCGGCTCGCAGCTGGGCATCACCCTGTGCGTGCTCGCGCTCGGCGCGATCACCAAGCCCGCGGTGCACCACTGGCTGACCCCGCTCTTCGAGTCGTGGGGCGTGGCGCTGTGGCTGGCCGACGTGGCCGGCTTCGTGCTCGCCCTCGTCGCGGTCACCTTCGTGCACCTCGTGGTGGGCGAGATGGCCCCGAAGTCGTGGGCGATCGCGCACCCCGAGCGCTCCGCGACGCTGCTCGCCCTCCCCATGCGGGGGTTCATGTGGCTGACCCGGCCGGTGCTGCGGCTGCTCAACAACGCGGCCAACTGGTGCCTGCACCGGGTGGGCGTGGACGCGGTCGACGAGCTGGCCTCGGGCCAGGACCCGGAGGCGCTGCGCCAGCTGGTGCAGCACTCGGCGAACGTCGGCGCGCTCGACGCCAGCTACTCCGCGCAGCTCGAGGGCGCGCTCGACCTGGGCCGGCTGCAGGTGCGCGACCTCGTGCGCCCCCGTCGCCCGGTCGCGGTGGCGACGGACGCCACCGTCGGTGCGGTGCAGGACGCCAGCCGGCGTACCGGGCACCTGCGCATCCTCGTGGGCAGCCCCGAGGTCCCGACGGGTCTCGTGCACGTGCGCGACACCCTCACCGCCGACCGCGACCACCCGGTCGGGCCGCTGGTGCGGCCGCTGCACGAGCTGGCGCCCGACACCACGGTGCTGGCGGCCCTGGCCGAGATGCGCGCGGAGAGCGCGCAGCTCGCCGTGGTGCGGGACCGCGACGGCCTCGTCGGCGTGGTGTCGTTCGCCGACATGCTGCGCGGGCTGTTCCCCGAGCAGGTCGCGAGCTGAGCGGGCCCCGGGCCGAGCGGGACCTCCCGGGGTGCTCGCCCCGGGCGGTCCCGCCGGGCCTCAGGCGTCGCGGACGCCGGAGCGGTCGGTGATCGGCGGCTGGGTCGACCAGGGGAAGTTGATCCACAGGTCGGTGTGCTTCCAGACGAAGTCGCCCTTCACGGCGGAGCGCGGCTTCTCGTAGATCACGGCCGTCCGGGCCTCCGCGACGTGGTCGCGGCAGAAGTCGTAGACCATCTCGAGCGTCCGGCCCGAGTCCGCCACGTCGTCGACGATGAGCACGCGTGCGTCGTCCAGCTCGGAGGCGTCGAGGTACGGAGGGAGCATCGTCGGCACCTCGAGGGTCGTCCCGACGCCCGTGTAGAACTCGACGTTCATCGTGAAGAGGTTCTTGCAGTCGAGGGCGTAGGCGATGGAGCCGGCCGGGATGAGGCCGCCCCGCGCGATGCCGAGCACCACGTCGGGTACGAACCCCGCGTCCGCCACCTGCTGCGCGAGCTCGCGCACCGCCTCGCCGTACGTCTCCCAGGTCAGGGTCTCCCGCTCGCTCACCCGGGGATCGTACGGCGCCGCGGGCGGCCGGGAGACGAGGCTCACGTGGCCACGATGTAAGACCCGTATGTCACTGGTGTTACAGCGTCCTACCGTCTCCTGGTCGCGGCCACCCGCCGCTCACGGTCGAGGCGGTCACGAGCCGCAGAACAGGAACACCCGATGTCCCACAACATTCCCCTGGTCGAGAAGCCGAAGTCCCGGCTCCCGCTCGTCGCCGCCGTCGTGGCGGTCCTCCTGGTCGCGGCCGCCGTGCTGGTCTTCGTCCTCACCCGCGGTGACGACGAGGTCGGCGCCGACGGCCAGCCCCTGACCGAGGTGACCATCGGTGTCGCCGACGCCAGCGAGGAGTACTGGGACACCTTCGCCACCGAGCTCGAGGACGAGGGCATCGAGCTGGACATCCAGAACTTCACGGACTACCTGCAGCCCAACCCGTCGCTCTCCGAGGGCGCCATCGAGGTCAACCAGTTCCAGCACCTGCTCTACCTGGCGGGCTACAACGTCGCGAACGACGACGACCTCACCCCCATCGGCTCGACCGCGATCTACCCGCTGGGCCTCTACTCGAACGACTACGACTCGCCCGAGGACATCCCGGACGGCGAGACCGTCGTGGTCCCCGACGACGACACCAACCAGGCCCGCGCCCTGCTCATGCTCCAGGAGGCCGGTCTCGTCGAGCTGGCCGACGGCGGTTCGGCGTACTCCACGGTCGACGACGTCGAGGACTCCTCGCGCGTCGAGGTCCGCGCCGTCCAGGCCGACCTCACCGGCGCGTCGCTGCCCGACGTGGCCGCCGCGGTCATCAACAACGACTTCGTCGAGAACACCGGCCTGACCTTCGACGACGCCATCGCGACCGACGACCCGGCGGACGCCTCGGCCCAGCCCTACGTCAACATCTTCGTGGTGCGCGCCGAGGACGCCGACGACGAGACGTACCGCACGCTCGTCGAGGTCTACCAGAGCAGCGAGGCCGTCCAGGAGGGTGTGCTCGACGCCTCCGGCGGCACCGCCGAGCTGGTCGAGGTCCCCGCCGAGGAGCTCCAGGCGACGCTTGCCGACCTCGAGGAGCAGACCCGCGAGGCGAACGCAGGCTGATGTCCGTCGTCCAGCTGACCGACGTCGTCAAGGAGTTCCCCGGCCGCGGCCGCCGCGCCCCCGCGCTGCGCGCCGTGGACGGGGTCTCCCTGACCGTCGAGGCCGGGGAGATCCACGCGATCGTGGGCTACTCCGGAGCCGGCAAGTCCACCCTCGTGCGGCTCGTCAACGCGCTCGAGGAGGCGACCTCCGGCAGCGTCGTCGTCAACGGCACCGAGCTCGTGGGACTCCCCGAGAAGCAGCTGCGCCAGGTGCGCCGCGACATCGGGATGATCTTCCAGCAGTTCAACCTCTTCGGGTCCCGCACGGTCTGGGGCAACCTGGCCTACCCGCTGACGGTGGCCGGGGTGCCGAAGGAGGAGCACCAGCGGCGCATCTCCGAGCTGCTCCACTTCGTGGGGCTCGCCGACAAGGCGCACGCCTACCCCGACCAGCTCTCGGGCGGGCAGAAGCAGCGCGTGGGCATCGCCCGCGCGCTGGCGACCGAGCCGAAGGTGCTGCTCGCCGACGAGGCCACGAGCGCGCTCGACCCCGAGACCACCCGGGACGTGCTCGACCTGCTGCGCCGCGTCAACCGCGACCTCGGGGTGACGATCCTGCTCATCACCCACGAGATGGAGGTCGTGCGCCAGCTGGCGCACACCGTCTCGGTGATGGAGGAGGGCCGGGTGGTCGAGCGCGGCGTCGTCGCCGACGTCTTCGCGGACCCCACCCACCCCGTCACCCGCCGCTTCGTGGGCACGGTCGTCGACGACCGTCCCGACGACGAGCTCCTCGCGGTGCTGCGCGAGCGTCACCCCGGCCGCTTCGTGCGCCTCGCCTTCCGCGACGCCGACGTGCGCCAGACCCAGGTGTACGACGTGCTCGCGCGCCACGGCGTCGGCTTCGAGCTCGTGTACGGCGGCATCGAGGCCGTCGGCGAGCGCACCTTCGCCAACCTGACCCTGGCCCTCGAGGGCGAACCGGCCGCCGTGCAGGCCGCCGTCGACGAGGTCGCGGGCCTCGTGCGTCTCGAGGAGTTCGCGTGATGGCCGCCGTCACGACCCCGGCCGTCACCCCCCAGGCCGTCACCCAGGCAGTCGACACCCGGCTGCCGGAGCTGTGGCCGCAGGTGTGGGAGGCCCTCGGGCAGACCCTCACGATGGTCTCGATCACGCTGGTGCTCGGCGGCGCCCTGGGCATGCTCCTGGGCCTGGCCCTGCACCTGACGAAGCGCGGCGGGCTCTACGCCAACGCCCCCGCCTACGTGCTGCTCAACACGCTGGTGAACTTCTTCCGGCCGATCCCGTTCGTCATCTTCATCGCGGCGGTGCAACCGGCCGCGCGGCTGGTGGTCGGCATCGGCATCGGCACGCGGGCCGTCGTGTTCGCGCTGACGCTGGCGGCGATGTTCATGATCGCGCGCATCGTCGAGCAGAACCTGGTGAGCGTGAGCCCCGGCGTCATCGAGGCGGCGCGTGCCATGGGTGCCAGCCGGTTGCGCGTCACCTTCACCGTGCTGGTGCCGGAGGCGCTCGGCCCGCTCGTGCTCGGCTTCACCTTCGCGTTCGTGGCGATCGTCGACGCCTCCGCCATCGCCGGGGTCATCGCCGGCGGCGGCCTGGGCACGTTCGCCCAGCAGTACGGCTACCGCCAGTTCGACTGGGTGGTCACGTGGACCGCCGTGCTGCTGCTCGTCGCGATCGTGCAGCTGGCCCAGCTCGCCGGCAACCTGCTGGCCCGCAAGGTGCTGCGCACCTGAGGCAGCACCGGGCGGCGCCCGTCAGGGCTCGAGCATCACCTTGACGGCGCGCCGCTCGTCCATGGCCCGGTAGGCCTCGGGCGCCTCCTCCAGCGGGAGGGTGAGGTCGAAGACCCGGCCCGGCTCCATCGTGCCGGCCAGCACCCGCTCGAGCAGGTCGGGCAGGTAGCGCCGCACCGGCGCCATGCCGCCGGCCAGGCCCACGTTCATGGCGAACATCCGGTTCACCGGCAGCTCGACCCCGTGCGGCACGCCGACGAACCCGACGGTCGAGCCGGGGCGGGCGATGGCGAACGCGGTGCGCACCGCGTCACCGGTGCCCACGCACTCGAGCACGGCGTCGGCGCCCACTCCCCCGGTGATCTCGCGCAGCGCCGCGGTCGCCTCCTTGCCGCGCTCGGCGACCACGTGGGTGGCGCCGAACTCGCGCGCGAGGCGCTGGCGCGGCTCGTGGCGCGAGAGCGCGACGATCCGCTCGGCGCCCATGGCGCTGGCCGCGAGCACGCCGCACAGCCCGACGGCCCCGTCGCCGACGACGGCGACCGTCGACCCGGGACGTACGCCGGCGCTGACGGCCGCGTGCCAGCCCGTGGCCATGACGTCGGTCAGGCTCAGCAGCGACGGCAGGAGGGCCGGGTCCGGCGCGCCGCCCGGCACGGCGACGAGCGAGCCGTCGGCCTGGGTCACCCGCGCGTACTCGGCCTGGCCGGAGACCGTCATGCCGAGGTTGGTGCACGCCGAGTGCACCCCCGCGCGGCAGTGCGCACAGGTGCCGTCGCAGTGGCAGAAGGGCACCACGACGAAGTCGCCGACCCGCACCTGGCGCACGTCGTCGCCCACGGCCACGACCTCGCCCACGGCCTCGTGGCCGATGGTGCGCCAGCCCTCGGTGGTCTCGTCGCGGTAGGGCCACAGGTCGGAGCCGCACACGCAGCCCGCCCGCACCTTCACGATCGCGTCGGTGGGCAGCTCGATGGTCGGGTCCGGGACGTCCTCGACGCGGATGTCGCGGGGGCCGTGGAGGGTGGTGGCGCGCATGGGGCCATCCTGCCGCAGGGGCCCCTGCCACGGGTCGAGGTGCACTCGGGCGGGCGTCCCGGGTGCGTCCGGCACGCCGCCCGGACGCTGCGTTGTCCTATCTCATATCTGAGATACCGTGGTCGCATGACTGGTGACGACCAGGCCGACTACAAGGCACGTATCGGCCGACTGATCCGCGACGCCCGCAACCACCGGGGTCTCACGCAGACCCAGCTCGCCGAGGTGCTCGGCACCTCGCAGAGCGCGGTGAACCGCATCGAGAAGGGGCACCAGAACCTCTCCCTGGAGACGCTGGCCCGCATCGGCACGGCGCTCGACTCCGAGATCGTGGCCATCGGCTCCGGGCCCACGCACCTGCGCGTGACCGGGCCGACGACCCTGTCGGGCAGCATCGACGTGAAGACCTCGAAGAACGCCGGCGTGGCCCTGCTGTGCGCCTCGCTGCTCAACCGCGGGCGCACCGTGCTGCGCAAGGTCGCGCGCATCGAGGAGGTCAACCGCCTCCTCGAGGTGCTGCAGAGCCTCGGTGTCCGCACCCGCTGGCTCAACGCCGACAACGACCTCGAGATCATCCCGCCCGAGCACCTCGACCTGTCGAACATCGACGCGGCGGCCGCCCGTCGTACCCGCTCGATCATCATGTTCCTCGGCCCGCTGCTGCACCGGCTGGAGACGTTCGACCTGCCCTACGCGGGCGGCTGCAACCTCGGCGAGCGCACCGTCGAGCCCCACATGTCGGCGCTGCGCCACTTCGGTCTCGAGGTCAAGGCGACGGAGGGCCACTACCACGCACAGGTCGCCCACGGCACCGAGCCGGTGAAGCCGATCGTGCTCACCGAGCGCGGCGACACCGTCACCGAGAACGCACTCATGGCGGCTGCCCTCAACGAGGGCACGACGATCATCCGCAACGCCTCGTCGAACTACATGGTCCAGGACCTGTGCTTCTACCTGCGCAAGCTCGGCGTCGACGTCCAGGGCATCGGTACGACGACGCTCACCGTCACCGGTCGCTCCCGCATCGACGTCGACGTCGACTACGCGCCGAGCGAGGACCCGATCGAGGCCATGTCGCTGCTCGCGGCGGCGATCGTGACCGGCTCGGAGATCACCATCCGCCGGGTGCCGATCGAGTTCATGGAGGTCGAGCTCGCGACGCTCGAGGGCATGGGCCTGCGCTACGAGCGCTCCGCGGAGTACGTCGCGCTCAACGGCGAGACCCGCCTCGTCGACATCACGACGTACCGCTCCGAGCTGCACGCGCCGCTCGACAAGATCCACCCGATGCCGTTCCCGGGCCTCAACATCGACAACCTGCCGTTCTTCGCCGTCATCGCGGCGGTCGCCAACGGCCAGACGATGCTGCACGACTGGGTCTACGAGAACCGGGCGATCTACCTGACCGAGCTCACCAAGCTCGGCGGCAACGTCAAGCTGATGGACCCCCACCGCGTGCTGGTGGAGGGCCCGACGCACTTCTCGGGCGCCGAGATCGTGTGCCCGCCGGCGCTGCGCCCGGCGGTCGTCATCCTGCTGGCGATGCTCGCGTCGAAGGGCACCTCGGTGCTGCGCTCGACGTACGTGATCCACCGCGGCTACGAGGACCTGGCGGAGCGGCTCAACCAGCTCGGCGCCAACATCGTGCCGTTCCGCGACATCTGAGCGACCCCCTCCCCCGGGGCCCCGGGGGTCCCGCCGGCGACCGCCCTCCGAGGCGGTCGCCGGGGGGCTAGGGTGACGCCCGTGACCGCGACGACGACCCCGGTGACGGGGTTCGCCTACCTCGACGGGGACGAGGCCCACCCGGGCGCCCCCCTCGCCTTCGCCCACCGCGGCGGCGCCGCCCACCCGGCGGTCGTGGGCCACGAGAACACCCTCGAGGCGTTCGAGCACGCGGCCGGCCTCGGCTACGTGCACCTCGAGACCGACGTCCAGGTCACGGCCGACGGCGTGCTGGTCGCGTTCCACGACGCGCTCCTCGAGCGGGTCACCGGCACCGCGGGCGCGGTCGGGGACCTGACCCTCGCCGAGGTCCGCCGGCTGCGCGTCGGCGAGCGCGGCACCGTGCCCACCCTCGCGGAGCTCGTCGAGCGCCTCCCCGGGGCGCGCTTCAACATCGACCTCAAGTGCGACCGCTCCCCCGAGGCCCTGGCGGCCTTCGTCGCCGAGCACGACCTGTGGGACCGGGTGCTGGTCGGCTCCTTCTCGGCCGGGCGCATCCGGCGCTTCCGCCGCCTGGTCGGCGGCCGCGTGCCGACCGCCGCGCACCGCGGCGAGATCGTCGCCTTCGTGCTGCTCCCCGGCCGTGTCGCCGACCGCCTGACCGGCGGGCGCGTGGCGGCCCTGCAGGTGCCGGTCGAGCGGGTGCTGCCCATCGTCAGCGCGCGGCTGGTACGACGCGCGCACGCCACGGGCAAGCACGTGCACGTGTGGACCATCGACGACCGCGCCGAGATGGAGGCGCTGCTCGACCTGGGCGTCGACGGCCTCATGACCGACCGCACCGACGTGCTGCGCGAGGTGCTCCTCGCCCGCGGCGCGTGGGGCGGGCGCGACCCGCGCACGCCGTGACGGCGACCGCGACACGTCCGGGGACCACCCGCGGGACGATCTGGCACCACCACGAGGAGGGGACGTGACGGTCGAGACGGACGGAACGGGCGCGACCGGCGCCACGGGCGGGGCCGACGGGGCCGGGGAGCCGCGGCGGGCCCGCTGGCCCGTGGTGGCCTGGGGCCTGTGGGACTGGGGCTCGGCGGCCTTCAACGCCGTCATCACCACGTTCGTGTTCACGGTCTACCTGACGGCGGAGGACGACGCGGGCGAGCCGCTCTTCGGCGCGGGCGTCGACACCAAGCTGGGCTGGGCCCTCGCGGCGGCCGGCCTGACGATCGCGGTGCTGGCCCCGCTCATCGGCCAGCGCGCCGACCGCTCCGGGCGCCGCACCTTCTGGCTGACGATCAACACGGCGCTCGTCGTGGTCGTGTCGGGCCTCATGTTCTTCGTGACCCCCGACGCCAGCATGCTGTGGCTCGGGCTGCTGCTCCTCGCGGCGGGCAACGTCTTCTTCGAGCTGGCGTCGGTCAACTACAACGCGATGCTCAACGAGATCGCCACCCCGGCCACCGTGGGACGGATCTCCGGCCTGGGCTGGGGCCTGGGGTACCTCGGCGGCATCGTGCTGCTGCTGTTCGTGTATTTCGGGTTCATCAACCCCGAGGTCGGCCTCTTCGGGGTCACCGGGGACGACGGGCTCGACGTGCGCGTGACGATGCTCGTCTGCGCGGCCTGGACGCTCGCCTTCTCCCTGCCCGTCATCCTCACCATCCGCGACCGCCCCCGCGAGGCCCGGGCGGCCCGGGAGCCACGGCTGGGGATCGTCGCGTCGTACCGCCGGCTGTTCGCGACGGTGGGCGAGCTGTGGCGCACCGACCGCGACACCGTCTACTTCCTCGGCGCGTCCGCGGTCTACCGCGACGGGCTCGCCGGCGTCTTCACCTTCGGCGCCGTGATCGCGGCCGGCACCTTCGGCTTCAGCGACGGCGGCGTCATCATCTTCGGCGTCGCGGCCAACGTGGTCGCGGGCGTCGCCACGATCGCGGCGGGCGCGCTCGACGACCGCGTCGGGCCCAAGCGGGTCATCGTGGTCTCGCTCGTGTGCATGTGCCTCGCCGGCGCCGCCGTGTTCCTCCTGCACGACGGCGGCACGACGGTGTTCTGGGTCTTCGGCCTGGTGCTCTGCATCTTCGTCGGCCCGGCGCAGTCGGCGTCGCGCTCACTCCTGGCCCGTCTCGTGCCGCCCGGACGCGAGGGCCAGGTCTTCGGGCTCTACGCCACGACCGGGCGCGCCGCCAGCTTCCTGGCCCCGATGGGCTGGGCGCTCGCGCTCACGTTCGGCGCGGCGGTCACCGGCACCTCCTCCGACGACGCGCAGTACTTCGGGATCCTCGGCATCCTCGTCGTGCTGCTCGTGGGCCTGCTGCTCCTCCTGCCCGTGCGCGCCGGCCTGCGACCGGGTACGACGCTCGCCGAGCCGCCCCGCGTCTGAGCCCCGGGCACAGGGCGTCTTTTCGGGAATCCCCGGCCGACCAGTACCGTTGAGCACTTAGGCGTAGGGACCGATCGGAGAGGTGGAGGTGCCCGCATGGCAGAGCGCACGTTGCGAGGAGCGCGACTCGGAGGGCAGTCCTTCGAGGACGAGCGCGGCATCGAGTTCGCCGCGCGTCAGCAGGTGGGCTACCGCTGCGCGCAGGACCACGAGTTCGAGATCACGATGTCCGTCGAGGCCGACATCCCGGCGACCTGGGAGTGCCCCCGCTGCGGGTCCGAGGCGCTGAGCACCGCCGGCATCCTGCCGGAGGAGAAGGTCGAGAAGCCGGCGCGCACGCACTGGGACATGCTGCTGGAGCGTCGCTCCGAGGGCGAGCTCGAGGAGATCCTCACGGAGCGCCTCGAGATGCTGCGCGGCGGCGAGATCGGGCCGGCGCACCTGCACCGCTCGGGTCGCAGCAAGGGCTGACGTCCCGCGGGTCAGGCCCGGGGCCCCTCGTCGGGGTCCACGACCTCGCCCCGCACCACGTCGTCGCGCCCGGCAGCCCCGGGCGCCGCGGACGACTTGCCCCCCGGGGTGGGCCACGAGCCCGCCGGTACGCCGTACCGGCGGGCTCGCCGCATCAGCAGGGCCCGCAGCGGGCGTCGTACGACGGGACGCGCCACCAGGAGCAGCAGCCCCACGAGGCCGTTGACGAGCCCGGGCACGATCATCAGGCCCGCGCCCACGACGACGAGCACGCCGTCGAGGAGGTCGTCGGCCGGCGGACGCCCGGAGCGGGCCGCGTCCAGCGCCGCGCGCCACGAGCGGCGCCCCTCACGACCCAGCAGCGCGACCCCGCCCACGGTGGAGGCCACGAGCAGCAGCGCGGTCGGCAGGACGCCGATCCACCCGGCCACCAGCACCACCGCGGCGACCTCGAGGACCACGCCCGCCAGGAGCGGCAGCACGAGGCGCAGCCGGCGCAGGCGCGCCGCGCGGACGCTGCCGGCCGGCCGGCGA